>VGZV01000001.1 GCA_016872385.1 SAR202 cluster bacterium
CCTCTTGAGGGCCGCTTACGCCTACCAGCAGTCGACCGACTGGGACAAAATCATCGGCATCCATTCCTGATCGGGCCGGGACCCAGGCAAAGATAGCATAACCTTCCAGCGAGCCGATTCGCCAACTAATCATACCTTTTAGGCCGGTGACCAGGTATCCAAAACCTAATCTCTGGGGAGCCGCGAAAATGGGGCCGCTGGCAGCTATGACCAGCGGCTCCGGCTTTTTGGCGCTGCCGGTTTTCACCTCACCAATTTCCTGGCGGCATAGGTAATCCGCAGCCCCACCTCGCATTGACCTGGTCATTCAGCCTTGACAGTTCCCGCCGCAGGGTTAAAATCAGGACAGTATCGTTCCCCGCTGCGGCACGAGGCTGTCATGGCAACAGAACGACTCAAACGGCAGATTGTGCGGCTCCTTGATGAAGCTGAGGAAGCTGCGGCGCAATGTAACTGGGAAGTAGTCCGTGACCGTGCGCAGCATGTTCTGACGTTCGACCCTACCGCCCGGAGCTGGCCTGGAGCCTGTGTGACTACGCCGACCTGCTGCTCCAGGGCAACCGGCCTGGCGACGGGCAGAAGGCCATGTCCCTGCTGGACGAATCCCTGGCCATCTCCAGCCAGCTGGGCATGAAGCCCCTGATGCAGCGGGTGCTGTCCCGGCGGGAGATTCTGCTGGCTTAGGGTCATGCTAACCAAGAATCCCCCAGCCATCTAGGAATAGGAAGTTCATCCAGAACCATCCAGCGATGGGGCCAACCAGGAGGTCAGTGATGCACGTTGGTATGGCAACCATTTTCCAGAATCCCCACCAGCAACTCTCCGATTACCAGGTCTACCGCAAGGAACTGCACCTGGCCGACCAGGCTGAACCCCTGGGTTACCAGTCCATCTGGGGGGTGGAGCACCACTTCACTGACTACACTTTGTGCCCCGATGTTCTCCAGTTCCTGTCCTATATGGCCGGGCGCACCGAACGGGCCAAGCTGGGATCGGCAGTAGTAGTCTTGCCCTGGCACGACCCACTGCGGGTGGCCGAGGAAGTGTCCATGCTGGACCAGCTCAGCGGCGGCCGGGCCATCCTGGGTATTGGGCGTGGCCTGGCCAGGGTGGAGTACCAGGGCTTCCGGCTGGACATGGCCGAATCCCGCGCCCGGTTCCTGGAGTCGGCAGAGTGCCTGCTCAGCGGCCTGAAGAAAGGCTACTGCGAGTACCAGGGCCAGTTCATCAACCAGCCCCGCCGGGACATCCGGCCCCAACCGTCCAAGACCTTCCGGGGCCGCACCTATGCCGCCGCCATCTCTCCCGAGTCCTCCCGCATTATGGCCGAGCTGGGAGTGGGAATGCTGGTCATCCCCCAAAAGCCCTGGGAGGAGGTATCCCAAGACCTCCAGGGCTACCGGCAGGTCTACCTCAAAGTGAACCAGGAAGAAGCCCCGCCTCCCATTGCCGTGGCCTGGACCTTCTGCCATGAGGACGGGGAGCGGGCCTACCAGATGGCCCGGCGTTACATTGGAGGGTACTGGCAAACGGTGATGGACCACTACGAGTTCAAGGCGGACCATCTCAAGGACATCCCGGGATATGAGTACTACGGCAAAATTACAGAGAAGCTGGTGAAGTATGGGGACGACAGGGTGGTAGACTTCTTTGTCAACTTGCAAGTGTGGGGCACACCGGAGCAATGCTACCAGAAGGCTCTGGACATTCACCGCTGGACGGGCAACGACCACTATGTCGGGGTGTTCAGCTACGCTGCAATGCCTTACGAGGAAGCGGAGGGCAGCATGAAGCTATTTGCCAGGGAGGTCCTTCCAGCACTCCAGAGGTTTGAGCCAAGACCAGTAGAGGTGGGTTAGGCATCTCAACAGGCGGAGGCACAACTATGGCCGAGTGGTTCAAGAAAGGGACGTTGGGGACCCTGCTGGATGAGGCGGCCGAGCGGTGGGGTCCTAGAGAAGCCCTTTACTACGCGGGCCAGCGCTGGAGCTTCGCGCAGCTTCAAGCAGAGGTCAACCTCGCCGCCCGGGCCTTCGTAAGGCTGGGAATCCAGCCAGGGGACAAGGTCTCCCTCTGGATGCCCAACCGACCGGAATGGCTTTACTGCTTCTTCGCCCTGGCCAAGGTTGGCGCTGTGACTGTGCCCATCAACACCCGATTCCGCACCAATGACCTGGAGTACGTGGTTCGGCAGTCCGATTCCACTACTCTGATTACCGTGGACCGTTCCGGCCCAGTGGACTACCTGGGCATGGTGCGGGAGGTCTGCCCAGAGATCAAGTGGGGCAACCCCAACGACCTGCGCCCGGCCAGGTTCCCCGAGCTGAAGCGGGTGCTAGTCCTGGGGGACAGCCCATATCCAGGGACCCACCGCTGGGATGAGGCGATGGCGGCCGGGGAAGCGGCGCCCCAGGAGGAGGTAGAGCGCCGCCACCAGCGAGTGGGCCCAGATGAAACTGTGGTCATCATGTATACCTCCGGGACTACGGGCTTCCCCAAGGGAGTGATGCACTGCCACAACGTCCAGCGCACCGTCATGGACCTGGCCAGCCGCATGGGCGTGACTTCCCGGGACGTGATCCTGATGTACCTTCCCCTGTTCCATTGCTTCGGCCTGTATATGGGCCCGCTGATGTCCGTCATCAGTGGAGCACGCATGGTGTTGACCACGCTGTTCGACCCTGGAGAGGCGCTGCGCCTCATCCAGCAGGAGCGGGCCACCATCCTCCACGGGTTTGATACGCACTTCCATGCCCTGACCACCCATCCCGATTGCGAGAAGGCCCACCGCAGCAGCCTGCGTATCGGTATCCTGGCCGCCGGGATGGCCAGCAGCGAGCCAGCGGCCCGCCGCGCGCAGAAACTGTTGTGCCCTACCCTGAGCGCCTGGGGCATGACCGAAGTAGGCGTTGGCGCTGCCCTCTCCTTCCTGGACTCGCCGGAGGACGACCGCTGCCTGACCTCTGGCTATCCGCTACCCGGCTATGAGTTTAAGGTCTTCGACCCAGCTACCGGAGCAGTTGTGCCGCCCAGAAGTATGGGCGAGCTATGGGTGCGGGGCTATGGCCTGATGCAGGGGTACTACAAGAAGCCGGAGGAGACGGCCCGGATCATCGACCCCGAGGGCTGGCTGCACACCGGCGACGTGGTGACCATGCGGGAGGATGGGGTCATCCGCTTCCTGGGGCGGTACAAAGACCTGCTTAAGGTTGGCGGAGAGAACGTGGACCCTGTGGAGGTGGAACGCTTGTTGCTGAACCATCCGGCCATTGACCAGGTGCAGGTGGTTGGCGTTCCTGACCTGCGACTTAGCGAAGTGCCCTGCGCCTGCGTGGTGCCCAAGGCGGGCCAGCAGGTAGCCAATGAAGAGCTGGCAGCCCTCTGCCGCGGCAAGCTGGCCAGCTTCAAGATACCCCGCCACACGTTGATCATGGAGGAATTTCCCATGACCTCCAGCGGCAAGGTGCAGAGGTTCCGGTTGCGGGAGATGGCGGTTGAAAAGCTAGGGTTGCTGGAGGCAGTTCGGGCGAGAACTGGGTGAGAATCGTGGAAGTGGAAAGGCTGCTGGTCAAGACGCTCCACCCCACCGCGATCAGCACGGCCAGATATGTGTTACGGTGTAGTTCGACCCTCCCCCGTCTCCACCAAGAACACGGTACGCTTTCCGCACAGTCCCGATGGTCAATCGGGACTGTTTCGTTAATCGGCGCCACTCTGTCGGAAGCCGAGGAGTTCTTCCGCGACCTGCGGGAGCGTGACCCGCAAGAGTACCAACGTATCCGCAACCTGCGGGACGGGCTTAGGACGGCGCGGCACTCTTCAAAGGGCGCCGGGACGGTGCTTGTGCTGGCCAAGGCCGGGGATTTTCTGCGTCTTTACGTCCGCAACTTGAAAGACCAGGCGGTTGACATCGACACTATGGACGCTCTTCAGCTCGCTGTTTGTAGTCCGGAAGAGACACCCGTAGGGCTGCCCGCTGACCTGAACAGTGTATTGACGTCTGTGAAGCTTCACTTGGAGAAAGACGTGGATGACCTTTGGGCGCAACGCAAGACCAGAAGCAACCTGAGTGCGGGCCAGCGCTACGTCCTGACCGAGATGGACAGTCTTAGGCGGGACCGCCCAGTGTTAGATGCCGACGGCGGCATCGGGCGCTTGTCTGAAGCTGTGTCCCGTACTCGCCAGAAGCGCTTCCAGACCGGCTGCGACCGGCTGCGCCGGAACAAAGTGGAGGGGGAAATGCTCCTGCGGAGGGTGCGTCAACTCTATTATGATTGCGGCCTCCACTTGGAACACGCTGCCGCCGAGGAAGAGGAAGTTGAAACGCGTATCCCCAGGATAGTGGCGGTGTACGCGCTGGTATAGGTGGATGATGCACCACTTTCTTTCTCAAGTTGAAGCAGGTGTCCAAAACCTAAGCCTTGAGGCAAGACAGAAATCTGACGAGTTTAGGTATGGGCTCCAGCGTGGTCCTGCGACAGGCAGAATGAACACTCGAGGATCACCCAGCATGGTCACCATAGCCATCCAGCGGCAGGTTGGCCTCGGGGAACAGCCACGCCGCCGCGCATCCGGCTCGCCTGCTATTCATTCCTCGGGTTGGCGCAGCCAACCAGGGAAGGGACTCGGCGGAGCATATAAGCAACGGTGTGCCACTTTTAGTCCACGGCTCCGCGCATTAGTTTGAAACTAACCGCCGCGCTGCGCCAGGCAACGTACCCCCTGGCCATACTGCGCCAGCGGAATTTTGGGCTGGTCTGGTTATCCACCTCGTTGGCCGCGATGGGGTCTCAAATGGAGACGTTAGTGCTGGGCTGGTACGTGCTCACCCTGACCGACTCCCCCTTTCTGGTAGGACTGCTTGGCGCGGCCCGGTTAGGACTCAACTTCCTGGCACTTTTTGCCGGAACCATCGCCGACCACGTGAGCCGTCAGTCCCTTCTCACCGCGGTGGAGTATGTCATGGCCGCCCTGGGCTTGATAATGCTGGGGCTGATACTCAGCGGGACGCTTGAGGTGTGGCACATCTTTGCCTTGACACTGGTGGGCGGGTTGGTCCGCATGTTTCAAACCCCGTCCGCACAATCGCTGGTGGCCGACACTCTGGCCCCGGAGCGCATTGCCAACGGCGCCGCCCTGACCACCATGGGGAGAAATCTAGCCACCATCGTCGGTCCCCTGGCTGGCGGTGTCCTGTTCGAGGCCTCCGGGGCCGAAGGTGCGTACTTTGCCATCGTGCTCTTATACGTGATGAGCGGGTTCGCTGCCCTGCTGGTGAGGGCATCCAGGACCGCCAGTGCAAAGGATAGGGGATCGGTGCTCGGCTCGACGCTCCAGGGGTTGAAGTACGTAAAAGGAGAGCAGGTGCTCTGGGCCACCCTGTTGGTCGCTGTTATCGCTAACTTGACCGGCTGGCCGCTCCACACCAACTTGATGCCCATCTTTGCCCGGGACGTGCTGGACACTGGAGCGGCAGGTCTGGGGATGCTGATGTCGGCATTTGGGGTCGGCGCCCTTGGCGGGTCAATGGTCCTGGCGTGGGTTAGAAACCTGAGATACGCTGGCAGGCTGCTGCTGGTCGCCATAGTACTCTGGCACGCCACCATGGTGGCCTTCGCCGCCAGCACCTTCATCCCCTTGTCCCTGGGGATTCTGGTGTTCACCGGAGCGGCCTTTTCAGCAACCCAGGTGCTGATGCTCACGGTGCTGCTGCAGACGGCGCCTCCCGACTATCGGGGGCGAGTCATGGGACTGCGGGTCCTGGCGATCTATGGTCACGCCTTGGGAAGCGTTAGTTCCGGCGCCGTCGCCGGAGCCTGGGGAGCACCGTGGGCTGCCCAGATTAACGCCGTGGTGGGGGTAGCCCTGGTCGGTTCGCTGGCTTTGGTCGCTCCTAAACTTCGCAGGGCGTAGCCGGAGATGGTCAGGGGCATTCTCTTACCGCCGGTGGGGAAAAAGGGCAGTGCCTGCCACCGAGCCGAAGACAACAAGAAACTGCGTCCGGTCATATTTATTGACATGCGGGTCTGGGGGGAATAAATTCGGTGCTAACACGAATAGGTCGTTCACATAGGGAACGTCCGGAGGAGAGGTGCCATATGTACACAGTACCAGACGTCGATGAAGTAGTGGCAGTGGCCAGGGAACTGGGGATCCACTTGGGTCCTGATGAGGCCATCCTGTACCGGAAATTCCTGATGGAACAGATGGGAAAACTCGACGCCTTTGTGCAAGCTCGGTTGGAGGAGCCTAAGCCTCCGATGGTCTCGGCCGACCGCAAGCCTGGATACCGGCCTAGCCCAGCAGAAGACCCGCTCAACGCCTGGATGTGGAAATGCCGAATTGAGGGCGCTGCTGAAGGCCTGCTTGCCGGCAAGACCGTCAGTTTCAAGGACCACATCGCCGTCGCAGGGATGCCCATGAGCTTCGGCTCCTTTGCCCTGGAAGGCTTCATGTCCGACTTCGACGCGACCGTCGTCACACGTGTGCTAAATGAGGGAGGCACCATCATCGGCAAGAACGTCATGAATGGCCTGAGTGGGGGCTTCGGAACTGGGGGCGCCATCGGTGACTATGGGCGACCCCTTAATCCCCACAACCACGATCACGTCACCGGGGGATCATCCTCGGGCTCCGGTGCGGCCGTGGCCGCCCGCGAGGTGGACATCTCCTTCGGCGGAGATCAGGGGGGCTCCATCCGAATCCCTGCGGCTTACTGCGGCATCGTCGGACTCAAACCTACCTTCGGGTTGGTGTCGCACTTCGGGATCGGTTTCGGCTCGGACCAGAGCATCGACTACACGGGCCCCATGGCCCGTACCGTGGAGGATGTGGCAGCTGCCCTCCAGGCCACCGCGGGTTACGACTCTTACGATCCCCGCCAAACGCGAGACGTCCCGACGAGCATCGATGTTCTCAGCCGGCTGGCCGACGGTGTGTCCGGGCTGCGCATCGGGGTGCTCCAGGAAGGCTTCGATGATGCCCAGGTTGAAGTGCGTGACCTGGTGATGGCGGCGGTCAATGTACTCGCCGAGGCGGGTGCCGACGTGTTAAAGGTTTCAGTTCCAGAGCACCACGCTGTCCGCGCGGCCCAAGCCGCCCTCACAGGTGAAGGCGCCCTCGCCATATTCAACACCGGGTTCTTTGCCGCCTTCACAAGGACCTACTACCCCGCATCTATTGTCACTGCCATTAACAAGATGTGGGCCTCCCGCGCAGACGTGCTTGCGCCACGCACCAAGTTGTCGCTCATTGCCGCCGAGCTGAGCCGCCGGAACTACCACGGCCGCGTGTACGCCAAAGCTCAAAATGTGCGTCCCACCTATATCAAGGCCTACGATGCCGCACTAGCCGACGTGGACGTGCTGGTGATGCCTACGTGTATCACGACGGCGCCCAAGAATCACACGCCTGGAAGCTATCTAGAGGCCGTAGAGGACAATCTCGCCACGATCAATTCCAGCGGCTCCCGCAACACTCAGCCTTTCAACTACACCGGCCACCCAGCGCTCGCCCTTCCCGTGGGCAAGTCATCGGCTGGGCTTCCAATCAGCATGCAAATCGTCGGGCGCTTCTTCGACGACCCGCTCCTCTTGAGGGCCGCTTACGCCTACCAGCAGTCGACCGACTGGGACAAAATCATCGGCATCCATTCCTGATCGGGCCGGGACCCAGGCAAAGATAGCATAACCTTCCAGCGAGCCGATTCGCCAACTGATCATACCTTTTAGGCCGGTGACCAGGTGTCCGAATCGTAATCCTTGTGGCAGGCGTCAAATCGGGCCTATGATGGCTTCAAGAATTTGACGGGCCTTTTGGCAAGGGATGTTGGTTACTCATGTGCGGACGCTACACGCTGACCATGGACCTGGCGGCTCTTCAGGCCGTCTTCCCCTTCGCCATTGAAGAAGTGCCCTTCACGCCCAGGTACAACATCGCCCCTACCCAGCAAGTGCTTACATGGGGGGCCGATGGCGTCAACACCGCTGCCTTCATGCGCTGGGGCCTCATCCCCTTCTGGGCCAAAGGCATTCAACCCATGCGCACCATGATCAACGCCCGGGCTGAGACCGTCGCTACCAACGGGGCATTCAAAACTTCCTTCCGGAAGCGCCGCTGCCTGGTGCTGGCCGACGGCTTTTACGAGTGGCGGAAAGAGGGAATATCCAAGAGGCCCATGCGCATAGTGTTGAAATCCCGGCAGCCCTTTGGTTTTGCGGGTTTGTGGGACCAGTGGACTGACCGGGTGACCGGCCAGGGGGTGCGCTCCTGCGCCATCATCACTACCCAACCTAATGAGCTTATGGTCTCTATCCATGACCGGATGCCGGTGATCCTGCCCAGAGAAGCCCATGCCTTGTGGCTGGACCAGGACGTGGACGACCTTTTGGCTTTGCAGTCCCTGCTCCAGCCCTACCCCGCCGGGGAGATGGAAGCCTATCCGGTGTCCCGGCTGGTGAACTCGGTGAAGAACGAGATGCCGGAGTGCATCCTGCCTGTAGGCCCGCTGCCTTGAGCCAGGACTGCCCCTGGGATTGACCGCTTGCATCGCTCCGGCTACCGCCAGTCGTGGGCGGCGGGCATTTCCACCGGCACGGGGATGGCTTCCACTCTGGAAGCCACCAGATTAGCGGTGCCGTCCCAGCGGGAGACCGCGCCGGTGACCTTGATGACGTGGCTGTGCATGGCCTTGCGGCACCGGGCGAAGACTCGCGGCCACAGGATCAGCTGCAAGTCCCCGGTCTCGTCCTCAATGGTCACGAACACCGTCCCCTTCTCACCCCGGGGGTGCTGCCGGGCCACCGGCCAACCCGCCACCGTCAGCACCGCGCCATCCTCCGCCTGCTCCGCCGCCGCCAGGGTGGTGACTCCTTTGCCAAGGCCAGGCCGCAGGAACTCCAGCAGGTGGCCCCTGGGATACAGTCCCAGCGTCCGGTACTCGGCCAGCATCTGCTCGTAGGGGGTGAAGTCCGCCAAGGGCGGCACGTCCCGGTCCAGGTCCAGGGGCAGCACTTGCTGCCCTTTGGCAGGGGCAAGGTGCAGGCCCGCCTCCCACAGCGCCTGCCTGCGGTTCTTGCAAACTCCGTCCAGGGCGCCGGCTAATACCAAGCACTCCACCGCCTGGGGTTTCAGAGCCACCCGCCGCACCAGGTCGCCTGGGCTGGAGTAGGGGCCTCCCCGCTGCCGCTCCGCCAGCAGCGCTGCCACTGACGCCGGGCCCAGGTGCTGCACGAACTTCAGCCCCAGCCGCACCCCGCCCCCTTCGGGCGTACACTGCCCCTGGCTGGCGTTGACGCAGGGGTTGAAAAAGGGCACGCCAAAGCGCCTGGCGTCCTCTTTCAGCGCCTCCAGGGGATAGAAGCCCATGGGTTGGCAGTTCATCAGCGCCACAAAGAACTCGGTGGGGTAGTGGCATTTTAGCCAGGCGGCCTGGTAGGCGGAGATGGCAAAAGCATGGGAGTGGCTCTCCGGGAACATGTACTCCCCGTTCACCTTGTGGAAAATCTTCAGGATGGTCTCCTCGGGGACTCCCCTGGCCCTGGCCCCATCCTGGAATTTCTCCCACCACAGCTTCAACAGGTGCTGGTTGTGGCGTTTGCCGAAGGCCCGGCGCATCCGGTCGGCTTCGGCGGCGCTCAGTCCTGCCACGTCCATGATTAGCTGCACCACCTGTTCCTGCCAGACGATGATGCCGAAGCCCCGCTCAAGAGCGCGCCTTTCCAGGGGGTGGTCGTAGTCCCAGGCTGCACCGTGGCGGTAGCGCTCCACAAACTGGGACACCGCGCTGCCCTGAACACCCACACCGGGGCGGATTAGCGCCACCTGGTAGGCCAGGTCCAGCAGGTTGCGGGACTTGAGCCGCTGGCCCATCTTCAGCTGGGCGGGGGACTGCAGGAGAAATACCCCCATGGACTTTCCCCGGTTAATCATGTCGTACACCTGGGGGTCCGCGGGGTTGATGCGGGCCAGGTCGGGCCGCTGGCCGGTGCGCTGCTCAATGAGATTGAGGGCCTGCTCGATCTGGTCCAGCACCGGCAGGGACAGCAGGTCAATCTTGGCGAAGCCCGCGTCGGCCACGCTGTCCTTGTCCCAGTCCATGATGTAGCGGCCTTCAATAGCGCCTTGGCGGATGGGAGTCATCTCCGAGATGGGGGACGAGCTGAGCACCATGCCGCCCACGTGCTGGCCCAGCCCCTTGGGCGCGTCTATCAACTGCGGCGCCAGTGCAATGAGGTGATTCCAGCCCGGCCCATTCACCTTCTCCCTGAACTCGGGCATCGCCAGCATCTCGGCCTTCAGATCGGCCGGGTGGTGGGAATTGAGGCTTCCCGACAGGCGCTTCAGTTCTTCCGAAGGCAGCCCCAAAGCCTTGCCCACGCCGGCGATGATGCCCTTGACCTGATAGGTGGCCACGGCCCCGGCCAGCACCGCGTGCTCCGGCCCGAACTCCCGGTGGACCCGGGCAATCAGCTTGTCCCGCAGCGCCCTGGGAAAGTCCAGGTCAATGTCGGGCAGGGTCTGCAGGTCCTCGGGCATGAACCGCTCCAGGGTGAGGTCGTAGGCCAGGGGGTCCACGTGGGAGATGCCGATGAGGTAGCCGGTGACCAGGGCCACCGAGGAACCCCGTCCCCGGCCTGGGGGCCGCAGCTCCAGGGGCGTCTCCGGGGGCGCCAGGCCCTCCTCCACCATGATCTCCTGGGCCAGTTGCACCAGGTTGCGGTAGAGCAGCAGGAAGCCGGCCAGGCGGTGCTTCTGGATCAGGCCCAGCTCCTCCTCAATGCGGGACCTCGCCTTAGGGGTGATGCGGCCGTAGCGCCGGGCGGCGGCCTCGTAGCACAGCTGGCGCAGGTAGCTGTCCACGGTATAGCCTTCAGGCACCGGGGGCGCAGGCAGCTGGTAGCCCAGGTCAGTGCTGAGGTTGAAGGCGCACTCCCCGGCAATCTTCAGCGTGTTGCGCACCGCCTGGGGATGCCAGCGGAAGAGCCGCGCCATTTGCTGGGGGGACTTGAGGTAAAACTCGGCGTTGGGCTGGAGCCAGGGCAGCGCCCCCTCCAGGGTGGTGTTGCGCCGGATGGCGGTGAGCACGTTTTGCAGCTGGTGCCGCTGGCGGGAGTGGTAGAGGACGTGGTTGGTGGCCACCGCCGGAACGCCCAGCTCCTGGGCCAGCCGGGCCAGGTGCAGGTTCAGCTCCTTGTCGCCCTGCACCAGGTTCTGTTGGAGCTCCACGTACACCGCGCCAGCGCCAAACCAGTCCAGCCACTGCTGCAGGCAGCGCCGGGCCGCCTCCCAGCGGCCCTGGAGCAGCAGCGGCGCCAGCGGCCCATGACGCCCCCCCGTGAGCAGGGTCAGGCCTTCGGCGTGACCCGGCAGGAACCGCACATCCAGTTTAGGGTCGGTGCGGTCAGCCAGATTGGCGCATGTGAACAGCCGGGAGAGGTTGGCGTAGCCCTGGCGGGTGCGGGCCAGCAAGATAAGCTGCCCGCCACAGTCCAGCGTCACCGCGCCGCCGGTGATGGGCTGGAGGCCCAGGCCCGCCGCGGCGCGGGCGAACTCCAGCGCCCCGCACAGGTTGGCGTCGGTCAGGGCCAGCGCTGGGTAGCCCAGGCCTTTGGCCCGGACCAGCAGTTCGTGGACGTGGGAGGCCCCCAGGCCAAAGGAGTAAAAGCTGTGGGCGTGCAACTCCGCGTACATGGATAGCTAGGGCTGCTGGAGATACCAGTGGCCGGACAAATTGTCCTGGAACATGGTGAACTGTTTCCCGCCAGGGCCAGTGGCGCGATAGTAGGTCCGGCTGGCCGGGCAGGGCAGCCACCACAGGTCCACCTTCCACAGATCCTGCACTGTGGCTCGCACCGGGGCTTGCTCGCCAGCGCCCCCCTGGGGGCATTGCAAGGCCAGTTCCTGTCCCTCCTTCACCACCTGGGCCAATACTGGCTGGTTAACCGGGCGCACCTCGGCGGTGGACTCCGGGTTCAGAGGGGCCAGCACGTACCGCATTTCAGGGAGGGGGTGATCTGGAGCGACATTCACCACCCGGTACAGGGAGGGCATCCCGCCGCCGCGGGCCTGGAGCCGCTGGGCCAGGGTTGCCACCAGGCCGTCGCCGGAGGTGCGCCCTTGCTCCAGCAGTAGTCCCTGGGCGCCGGTCTCCCCCGCCATGTCAGACAGAGCCAGGGATAGCTCCTCCACCGGGAACCGGGGCGGGTCGGGCAGCAGCCTGCTCTTGAGGGCCGGAAGCAACTTATCAATAGTGCCCAATCGCTCCTTGAAAGCGTAGCTGCGTTGCCATGTGGGGAAGCCTGCGGCGGCGCAGGCCATCGCAGCATGGCCCGCGTACTTGCCCATAACCTCTTTCCGGGCCAGGAGTTTCCTGGCCAGCACCTCCAGCCCCAGCAGCAGTAAATCCAGGCTAGCGTTGCCGCAGGGCAGAAATAAGGATGCTGAAACCGTGTCCTCTTCTTTCATGGGCATCACCGGCCTTGAGTCCACGCCCTTGGCCAGTTCCCACATTCGTTTTCCCTGGGGGCCGAACTGGGTCTGGAGAGGACCAATGTCCAAGGCGGCCACGTCTCCCAAGGTCTTGAAGCCGAACTGGCGCAGCCGGGCGATGACAGCTGCCGAGACCGGCAAACATTCCACCGGGAACTGCTGCACAAAGGCCCTGGCGTCGGCGGGAGCTTGGAAGGCGTTGCCGTATTGCGCCAATTGCGCGGCCAGATACGCCACGAACTTGTTGGTGCCTATTCCCACCTGGGCTGGGAACTCCGGGGGCAGGGCGCGCTGCAGGGCCAGGGCCAGATGGGCGTCGCCGCCGTACAGCCCTTCCAGGCCGGTGAGGTCCAGGTAGGCGCACCCCAATCCAGCGGGTTCCACCGCGGGGCACCGTTGCTGCAACGCCTGCAGCACCTCCTGGAACTCCTGGCGCTGGCAGGCCTGGTCCGCCTCCACCACCCGGGCGTTGCCCGCCACCGCCAGGGCCGCCGCCAAGGGCATTCCGGTCCGCAGCCCGGCGATCTGGGGTGAGCAGTCCGCCACCATCTTCCGTGCGCCCTGGTCGGCGGCCAGGATCACCGGCCCCTGGCGCAGCTCAGGCTGCCGCCGGGCATGGGCGTGGTAAATGAAATGGGGGATCAGCACGCAGGCGATGGGCATGGTCTATTCTGCAAACCTCCAGGCTGACCTCAGAGATTACAGAACAGACGTGCTAATTGCAACGGGAAACAGTCAGGATTTTACGAATTATTACTAGATAAAGTTTAAGAAAGCGGTTAAAATGGCGGGGCTGCCAGGGTGTAAGGGGAGTCCCGTGAGGTAGGGATGGTCGGGCCACTTCCTGCAAGGCGGGGGTGGGCAAAAGACTATCGCGTTCCCCGCATCTGTTCAGGGCCAAGGGGATTGGAAATGGTTGGCCTTAACCGGAACCTAACAGTCTGGCGGGATAATGAAGCGGTCCTGGGCAGTTCCTCCTCAGGGCAGTGATCAACTCCTCCGCCAGCCCCCGCCCGTCAGCGGGGGCTTTGATTTTGGCGAAGGTGTTGGTGGAAAGGCCACTGGTACACCGCCCTTCACGGCCATTCGGTCAGTCCCAGGTAAACTCACCAGTGCATTGGTGTCTCTGTCGGGTAAAGGTCAGTAATGCCCAGGGGGCCAAAGGCCGTTGCTGGTCTGGACGGCTACTCGTGCAACCGATGGAATTCGGCTATACTTCTCTCCTCCACAGAAGTCCATTGGGATAAGACTGCAATCAGTTCAGCCCCTCCCAACCTGCCACATGCACCCTCACTACCAACAGGTCGGGAGATTATTGGAACGTACCTACCTGCGACCATACTCAGTGCCTGCCTAATGGTCAGGCTCATAAGGGATTTCCTGCCGTTTCAATCCAACAAGGCCTCTACAACGTAGATTTTTGAGGCGTTCGAGGGGAGAGCACGAACGCTTGGAGGTAATGACCACCGTGAAACTTGGGGACCACCATCGGGAAATTCTGGGGGAAATTCTGGACCACAGCCTGGAGGCGGCCTTTCTCACCCGCCCCGACGGAACTATTTTATATGCCAACCCGGCCGCCTGCGCCATGTTCGGCTACTCTCTCCGGGAGTTCCAAAGCTTAGGCCGCGGGGCAGTAGTTGACCCCTCAGACCCAGCGCTGCACTCAGCTCTGGAACAGCGGAGTTTGACCGGCCATTTTCAAGGCGTCCTCAGACTTAAGTGTAAAGACGGCAGCCGACTCTTGTGCGAACTGTCTTCGGCAGTGTACTCCCTTGTCGGAGGTGAGCAGAGGACCAGCATGTTTATTCGGGATGTCACTGAGAGGGAGTTGCGTCAAGAAGAGCTAAAAAGGGCCAACGAGGAGCTCAAGCGAGCCCTGGACGAGGTGCAGAAGTTGCGCGGCTTGCTGCCTATATGCTGTTACTGTAAACGCATCAGGGATGATGGCGATTATTGGCAATCGGTAGAGACGTACATCTTCAGCAGGGCTCCAGTCACCTTCAGCCACGGCATTTGCCCGCAGTGCTACGGAGAAAAGGTGCAGCCTCAACTGGATCAACTCAAGAAAACCAACTTACGCAATGGGAGCGAGGCGAGAAGTGATCCGATACAGGAAAGGAGACGATGGTAAGCGAGCGGCCAAATGAACACCAGGGAAAGGTCCCTTGTGGCGACCGACGGCCGCTATCCCCTCCTCAGTTTATTCCAGGGCTGGACGTCAGCATCCATATTGACCTTCCCCCGTAATTTATACCACGGACAGTATGGGGTGCTCACTGCGCAAGGGTCTTTTCCAGGAGTGGACATTGCTGGGGTGAACCTCCAACTGGCTGGCTAACTCTGCGGTGGTGTGTTCTTCCTGAACAGCTGTCAGGGTTGCCTTCGCCTTGAAGGCCGCACTCTACTTCTTCCTGATAATGGGCATGTCTTGCTCCTTGTTTCTGGCTACTTTAGGAGACGGTCTCTCTCTAGACCGCCTGTCCGAATTGGCGACCACCTTAACGTACATATCATATAATTGGCTGGGCCTTTGATTCCAAGTCCCAATTAGACTTGAAGCGATCTGCCTGGCTGCACGACAATCCTACAGGAGAGAAACATGACGGCATCAAGACTTCCCGGCCCTCCTGGCATTCTTCCAGATCTGCCTGACGCCATGATTGATTTAAATACTGAGGCAGGGCTGGCCCTGGTTAAAGGCCAATGGCGGACTCGTAACGCAGAAGTTACCACCGTGGACTTCCCCAGTGTTGGAGAAGACCTGGAGCCATCAGGCCCGCTAAACAAGACCTACGACATTGTTCCCCATGCCGAGGTTTTGGACTTTGACGACAGCAGTTGGGAGACCATGCAACCAGGAACCTTGAGCAGCCGTCGAGGCGCTGGCAAGGTAAGCTTTACCTGGTACCGGATCAATATCTCCATTCCGGAAAAGGTGGGGAAATTCGACCCCACTGGGTCAACCCTGGTGTTTGAAGTAGTGGTGGATGACTATGCCGAGATTTGGATCAATGGGCAAATGCCACGGACCGTTGGTCAGGCCGGTGGCACCGTGGTTTCCGGTTTCAACTCTCCCAACCGTCTCATCGTGGCCAGGAACATTCGGCCGGGCCAGCAGTTTCAAATTGCGGTCTTTGGAATCAACGCCCCCTTGTCCGTTTCCCCCCAAAACTACATTTGGATGCGCACCGCCGCGCTGAGCTTTTACTCCGCACTGAGGGCCAGCCCAGCCCGCCCAGTGGACTTGGAGATTGACCGAAAACACCGTGGATTAGGCACCATCGTACCGGCTGATGCCCGGTTGGAGCAGATTGCCAGCGGGTTCGTGTTCACGGAGGGACCGGTATGGACCCGGGCGGGTCATCTGCTTTTCAGCTCGCCACATACCAACACCATCTTTCGTTGGGCATCCGACGGGAGCGTGAACGTATTCCGGACCAACAGTGGCTACAGCGGCTTTGACATTGGCGAATACATAGAGCCCGGCGCCAATGGCCTCACTTTTGACCGAGAAGGCCGGTTGACCATGTGCCAGCACGGGAACCGCCAAGTAGTTCGAGTTGAGCGCAGGAACACGGTTACTCTTTTGGCCGGTCAGTACCAGGGCAAACGGCTGAACAGTCCCAACGACCTGGTATATAAATCCGACGGCGCACTATATTTCACCGATCCGCCCTTTGGATTGCCGCAGACCTTTGACGACCCAAGAAAAGAACTGACTTTCAGCGGCGTTTATCGGGTGGTGGACGGGCACATTACCTTGCTGACCGATGAACTGCGTGGCCCCAATGGTATCGCCTTCTCTCCTGACGAAGCTTTTCTGTATGTGGGCAACTGGGATCCGGAAATGAAGGTGGTAATGCGCTTCCCGGTCAACGCGGATGGCACTCTCTCCCCTGGGGAGGTTTTCCATGACTTGACGGACGTGCCTGGTGAAAACGCCATTGATGGGATAAAGGTTGATCAGCAGGGGAATCTTTACGTGTGTGGGCCCAACGGAATCTGGATTTTTTCCCCAGAGGGGCAGGCTTTAGGTGTGCTGCACCTGCCTGAACTGCCCCATAATTTAGCCTGGGGAGACGAGGATGGGCGCACCATTTACATAACCGCAAGGACCAGCGTTTACCGCATTAAACTCAACATCCCGGGGATACGTCCGTGAGTCCAGCGCATCGCTAAGCTCCGGATGAAGCTTGCCTTGACGCTACATCCAAAGTGTCCCCAGTGCAATCAAGTTTTTGTGAGTGCATCGTAAAGACCGGTGGAGGAGAACATGACAACTCTGGAGCAGTACGCAAACAAGTACGAGAATGTACGCATGGAGCGCCAGGACGGCATTCTTCAGATTACCCTCCACACCAACGGAGATACCCTGCAATGGGGAGCAATACCGCACCGAGAGTTGCCCCGAGCCTTCGCCGACATCGGGGCTGACCCCGAAAACAAGGTGGTCATCATGACGGGCGCCGGCCAAGGATTTACCGGACCCCAGGGAAGCCGAGGCTCAGTTCCCAGAAGGACTCCAGCCCAGTGGGATGCCACCTACTGGGAAGGAAAGCACCTGTTGCTAAACTTGCTGGACATTGAAGTCCCAATGATTAGCGCAATCAACGGGCCAGCCCTGCGCCATTCGGAACTTTCTTTGCTGTGCGACATTGTTCTGGCTGCCGAGGAGACCACATTCCAGGATTCGGGGCACTTCATCAACGGGCTGATCCCAGGCGATGGTATGCATATAGTCTATCCCATGCTGCTGGGAATAAACCGGGGCAGGTACTTTTTGCTAACCGGTCAGAAACTCTCTGCCCAAGAGGCCAAAGAGCTGGGACTGGTAAACGAGGTCTTGCCCAGAGAGCTTTTGCTGCCCAGGGCTTGGGAGCTGGCCAGACAACTGTCCCAGCAGCCTCCCCTGGTGCTGCGGTACAGCCGGGTGCTGTTGACCCAATACATCAAGCGTCAGATGAATGACCTGCTGGGCTATGGCCTGGCCCTGGAAGGTTTGGGGTCGGCGCAGGACCAGCTGGAGAGAGGAAGTTGAAACCTTGGGGCCTGTCCCTCCCCACCAGGGACTGGCGCCTACGGCAAATTGTGATTAAATAGTGCGGGCGCCCGGCCCGCCACTTGTTGTTGGAGGAACCTCATGAATGCAACGCAAGCCCTGGCCCAGTTCATCGCCGACACTGAATATGACCGGCTGCCCGCCCAAGTGGTGGAAGCGGCCAAGATCGCCATACTGGACGGCATCGCCAACATGGTGGCCGGGTCCACCCAGGATATGTCCGCCATCATCGGGCAATATGTGAAGGATTCGGGTGGGACGCCCCAGTCCACAGTCATCGGCTGGGGGTTCAAGACCCATGCCCCCTCGGCGGCCTTCGCCAACGGTGTTTTCGGCCATTGTCTGGACTACGAAATCCAGGGGTTTCCTCCCACCCACGGCACCTCCTCCTGCCTGCCCGCGGCTCTGGCCTTGGGGGAAACCCACCATGTCTCGGGCGCTACCATCATCACGGCCTACGTTCTGGGCTGGGAAATCCAGGGCCGGCTGCGGGCCGCCTCGGCCTCCGCCGCCAACCCAGCCTTTCATCCGCCGGGCATGGTAGGCCCTCTGGGAGGCGCCGCCTCCGCCGCCAAGGCGCTGGGTCTGGATGCGGGGCAGACCCTTATGGCCCTGGGGATCGCCGCATCCCGCACCGGCGGACTTACTGTCAACACCGGCACCATGGTCAAGGCAACGCACCCAGGCAACGCGGCACGCATGGGCGCAGAGGCTGCTCTCCTGGCCCGTGCCGGTTACACCGCCAGCGACCAGGCGCTGGAGGGACGGCGCGGCTATGCGGAGGCTTTGTTCCATGGAAAGATGGACTGGGAGGTGGTTACCGGCAACTTGGGAGACTCCTTCCGGCTGGTGGACCCTGGCTTTGATATCAAGCGGTTCCCAGCCCAGGTGTACATGCAAAGGCCCATAGAGGCGGTGCTGAGGCTCCGGGAGAAGCACCGACTCCAGCCCTCCCAGGTGGAAGAGTTGGTGCTTCACACCTCCGGTCGCGGCCACTCCGGCTCACTGCCCCGCACCGGGCTGGATGGCAAGTTCAGCGTGGAATACTGCGCTGCACTGGCCCTGTTGGACGGCCGGGTAGTCATTAATAGCTTTAGCGATGAGCGGCGTTTCGCCGCGGACATGGAGGACACGCTAGCCCGGGTCCTGGTCAGGCCCGACCAGCCCGAGGGCGCAGCAGTGCGGGCCACCGCCCGGCTGAAGGACGGCCGCACCGTCACCGAGGAGTGCCTGGAGTTCACTGGCTCGGCTGGCAACCCCATGAGCCGGCAACAGCGCATGGACAAGGTGTGGGACTGCATTGATAGGGTGCTGAGCCGGCGGGATGGGGAGCGAATGGTGGCGATGGTGGAGGGACTGGAAGATGTGGCAGATATATCGGCGCTCATGGGCATTCTGGGCCAGACCCCCAGTTCCCGGAGATGATGCCTGCGGCCCCGTATCCGAGAAGCCAACAAGAATCAGACATCAGATAGAGGATGTTTAAAAAGTAGGCCCTCATCCTTCGACAGGTTCAGGACGAGCGGGGAAGACTAATCGTCCTGAGCGGGTCGAACCACGAGCGGATTACCCCTTTTAAACACGTTCTTAAGAGGAGGTCAAGAGATGCCCCACTACATGTACGTGGCTCTGCAGGATGACAACCAGATATTGCTAATGACTATGGACGCCCAGACGGGTAAGTTAATGCCCAAGGCTAGTGTGCCCGTCCAGGGCGGGCCTTCCCTGCTGGCGATAAGCCCCAACCGGAGTGTGCTTTATGTAGGGCACCGCAGCGTGCCGGAGATATCCAGTTGGCGCATAGACCAGCGCAACGGCGGTCTCACCCGAATTGGCTCAGTATCTCCGGAGTACGCTCCCACCTATCTTTCCACCGACCGGAGGGGAAGGTACTTGCTGTCCGCATACTATCAAGGGGGTCATGCGGCGGTGCATCCCATTGGTAATGACGGGGTAGTGGGCGCCCCGCCCATCGAATGGGTGGCTACGGACACGGGCGCCCACGCCATGCAGACCGACCGCTCCAATCGGTTTGCCTTTGTACCGCACATCGCCCGATTCAACGATAACGTACTGGAACCTGTTAAAGAGACCTATGGGCCAAATAAGATTTTCCAGTTCAAATTCGACGAGACCACTGGCCATCTCACTCCCAACTCTCCCTCGCTGGTCCAACCCGAGCAGCGCCTGGGCCCGCGGCACTACTGTTTTCATCCCACACAAGACTTCGTCTACTTCTCCAACGAGCAAGGTTGCAGTGTAACTGCCTATCGCATGGATTCCGCCAAGGGAACGCTGTCGGCAATGCAGACTATTTCCACCCTGCCCGCTGGGTACGCCGGAAGAAATACCTGCTCCCAAATTCAAATCACTTCATCCGGAAGATTCCTTTACGTTCCCAACCGAGGCCACAACAGCATCGCGGGCTTCTCTGCAGATGCCTCCACCGGGCGGTTGTCGGCCATTGGGCAAGTGCCAACCGAAGCCGTGCCCAGTGCCTTCAGTCTGGACCCTGAGGGTAAATTCCTCTTCGCCGCTGGCTCGGCATCGGGCGGTTTGGCCTCCTACCGAATCAACCCCAATACAGGTGCATTGACTTACTTGGAAACCTACCCAGTGGGCAAGCGGCCCATGTGGGTGCTGGTCACAAGTTTTGGAGCTTAGCCCTGCTTGCAAAGCGTACCGCCAAGGTGGCTTTCTTTGGGCTTCGGCTCTCGCCACCGAGATAAAGACCTTCGCTGAGAATGTCTTGATGGCCAGTGGGAGGTTTGACTCCCTGTATGGGCGAATATCCTTGGAATCAACCAGGGTTTTACAGGAGATCTGAATGACAACACACTTGAAGAGGGTAGAGACAGTGCGCCAGGGTAGTGCCGACGGCAGGGGCATGGTGCTGCGCCTTACTACCAAGACGGACGTTGAGATTTATGTGATAGCTGTTCCGCCGGACAACGATGCCCTTACCGGACCGACCTGGTCGTACCTCTTCAAGGAGGACGCCCTCACTCTTATTGACCCTGGCCCCACGGGTTCTTTCCACGTCTTGGGGGAAGGCATTCAGTGCACTGGCTACAAGATAAAAGAGATTGAGCGAATAATCATCACCCACGGCCACGCCGACCACGACGGGTCAGTTGCCCAACTGGTGGACGAGTCTGGCGCCGAGCTTTGGGCGCACGACATTTATTCCCACCTCCTCCCCTTTGACCCGCGCGATATTCAGCTACGACCGACTTCTTCCATCAAGCAGGAAATGGCCAGGGTGGTCGCGGCACAGGGGGTAATGCTGCCTTCTAGTGCGGCGCGGCATAGTTATCTAGCCCGTCGGCGGCGCTTGGAGGTGAATCACCCCATCCAAGCAATGGAAACGTCAGGCAGTTTTACCTTCTTCCAGCTGCCTGGGCATTCTCCCGACCACATTTGTGTTACGTTCGACGGACTGGTGTTTACTGGGGACCACGTACTGCCAGAGATTAGCCCGCACCCGACCATGAAGACCCAGTACGCCCCCGAGGTGAAGCAAGGGATGCCGGCCCGGTATCACGATGAGAACCAGTCCTACGGGCTGGCAAGATATCTTCGGTCACTCAAGGTAATTGTTGAATTAGGGGAGGATGTAGGTGTGATGCCGGCCCACCGATTGTTCAACAAGAACAAGTTAAACTTTGACAGCGCCCTGAGGGCCGAGGCGATAATTCAGCATCACACCGAACGTCTCGGCCAAATCCTTGAAAGGATTGGTAATGAGCCTGCCAGTTTGGAATCCGTAACCAGGCGGACGTTCGAACACAGGAAGCTCGCCGGGCGCAACCTTTTCGCGGCACTGACCGAGGTTGTGGCCCATGTGGAGTTCTTGGAGGACGCTGGGGACCTGGAGGTAACTGAAGATGGCCTGCTCCGGCGGACTGGGCGTGACAACTACCACCGGATAGTTCAGGAAATCGCCTCTTGAGGTACTAGGTTCACCCAGATTCTTGGCGACGGCCTCACGGACGATCATGGGCGGCGGCCTCTAACAGCCTGTGTCAAAAGCAGCCCGTTCATGGTTCGACAAGCTCATCACGAGCGGGGGGACCGCGCACCTTGAGCTTGTCTAAGGGTGCACAACAGCTGCGCCACCACCTTTTAATACAGGCTCTACGAGCCTATCCTGATAACCGGAGAGAGTAGTGCAAAGAACTCAGAGAGTTTAGATTGGGTTCATTGTATCTCCGCGCTCTCCACGTGCTCAGCGGCGAGTTTCTAGTATAGGCACTAAGTGTTGTATCATGTGTCAAACGGCGCACTCAGGGCGCCACGCGGCCAATGTTCTTAAGACAGGAGAAAGGGTATGAAAGTGCAGATCATGTCCCCCGCCGCCAACAGAGTTGATTTCAAGGTGCCTCCCGCCAGGCGCCTGACCAGCCTGGCGGGCAGGACCATTGGCCTGTACAACAATATGACCGGCGGTGCGGACGTGGCCGTAGACCGGGCGGCCGAGCGCATCAGCCAACGGTTCCCTGGCGTCAAATTCCAGAGGTACGGGGGCGACCTCAGGCCCGGCCGGCCGGCGCTCAGCCGGGGTACACATATTGATGAGGAAGAGGCAGCCAGAATAGCTTCAGAGGTGGACGCCGTTATTGGCGCCACCGCGCATTGAGGAGGTTGCACGTCGTGGCTTGCCCACGACATGGTTGCCCTGGAAAAGGCTGGCATTCCTGCAGTGGCCATCGCCGCCCAGAGCTTCGCCAGGGCCTGGCAGTCCTGCGTGGACGGATGGGGCCAGCCCAGCACCGCTTTTGTTTGCATCCCGCACGCCACCACCGGCCAGCAGCCGGACTTCATACGCAAGATGGTGGATGAGCAGGTGGATGCCATCATCCGGGGCCTCACTTCCTTACCTGCCTCTGCGGGCATCCCCAGAGGGGCCAGGGCCGGAAGCCGCGCCAGCGAGACCTACACCATCGAGATGGACGCAACACCGGCAGGACTGGATGCGGTGAACCGCTTCCTGGCGGAACGGGACTGGAGCGATGGGATGCCGGTGATACCGCCCACCCCGGCAGCCGTGGAGGCGATGCTGCGCGGCACCCGGCGCAACCCCCAGGACGTGGTCATGGTAATGGAGCCTGGCTTTGGCCTGGCTACCGTTGAGAAAATCGCCGTTAACGCCGTCATGGCGGGCTGCCGGCCGGAGCAGTTCTCCATCCTGCTTGCCGCCATTGATTGCCTGGCGCAGCCTCAGATGAACCACCGGGACATGCAGGTCTCCGGCCATACGGAAGCGCCCCTGATCCTGGTCAATGGTCCCATTGCCAAGAAGGCTGGCCTAAACTGGGGAAGCACGGCCATGGGTCCGGGTGTAGTCAACAGCGCCAACACGGCCGTTGGCCGCGCGCTGCGCCTGTGTCTAATCAATATCGGCTATTGCAAGGCTGGGGCGGGAGACCCCAACTTCGTAGGCCTGCCAAGCAAGTTCGGAATGTGCCTCGCCGAGAACGAGGAACTGAGTCCCTGGCCTCCTTATCATGTTGACCGGGGATTCAAGCGCGAGGAAAGCGCCGTCACCGTGGTGTCGGTGACCGGCCCCACAGATATCATAGACGCCGGTTCCAGGACTCCTGAAGACACCCTGAATAACATCGCCTCTATGATGTTCTACCGCAACGCAGGCGCCGGAGCCTGGGTCAGGGGTTGGCAGTCCGCCCAGGTTGGGCACACCAACAAGCGGGTCCCTTATCAGGGCCCCTACCATCCCATTGTCCTCAGCCCTTCCCGGGCCGTGATCTTGGCTGAAGCCGGCATGAGCAAGCAGGATGCCCAGGCCTGGCTGCACCGCAAGTGCAGCATCTCCCTGGAGTCGGTCCTGCGTGGCCGGGGTGTGCCCAAGGATGGCAGCGGCAAGTGGCTGGCTCACCCTGAGCTGCAACATCTGGAGAACGACCCGAACGCCACCGTTCCTGCCCTGGAGAGTCCAGAGCAGTACCTTCTCTTTGTCACCGGCGGGACGACCCACTATGCCCACTTCTTTTACGGGACCTACGGCTTGTCAACTGTAGGAGTTGAACCAGTCTGACCTGCCTGCACCTGGGCGGGGATATGGCAACAACGAGGCCAGAACCGGGAATTTGCCTGGTGTAATAATCGGGGCCGGGCGCAAGGCCGGCAATATGGACATGCAGATCCTTGCACTTGGTTACAAACTGCTCATGGTTCGACAAGCTCACCACGAGCGGGAATTGTCCACACGCTCTGAGAGCTTGTGTTAAAGGTGCCCGCTCATGGTTCGACAAGCTCACCACGAGCGGGAAAAACCGCTCACACCTTCGGCTGGCTCAGGGCAGGCTCTGAGCTTGTCGAAGGGTGAGCATAGAAGTATATACAACCTTTTAATACGGGCTCTTACAAAAGAAGCCCTTTGAAACTTCCTTAACATTGCGGTGATATTTTACCTTATGACGCTGGATTCCAAGCCTACGAATGGCCAACACGGAGTGCTGGCTATCACGCGCACGTTGGTGCGTTCAGGAGGTTTCCTTCTCTGTAGGTGGTAACTGGTATGAAAGAGATCTGGCTTGCTGCGCTGCGGGACCGGCATGCCAACATTGCAGAGTTCCGCCGCAATTCCGACCAGTTGGCGCGGTGGCTGGCGGCTGAAACCCTCGCTACGCTGCCAGTGGCACGCAGGCAGATTGAAACTCCCCTGGGTCAAGCCACCGGCCCCACACCGCCCGAGGATGTCATGGTAGTGGTGATCTTGCGGGCAGCCTTGGCCCTTCTGGGGCCGTTCATGGAGGCTCTGCCGGGCGTGTCCGTGGGGTTTATAGGCATTGAGCGGGATGAAGGGAATGCACGCCCGCACCTCAGTGCCATTCCTAGGGCCGGTTAATCAGAAAAGTGGCCGTATGCTCGAAGTAGGCAATTAGCATTGCTGAATCCTCATCCGGGAGATGCATAGACCCAACAGCGGTAGTCATATGTTGTACCCAGGTGTCGCGCTCGGTCTGGCCAATGGCGAATTTCATGTGCCGCATCCTCAGCCGGGGATGACCCCGTTCGGCGGAGTAATGCGGCGGGCCACCCCAGTATTGGGATAAGAAGGCAGCCAGATGTTTTTTGCCTGGCTCCAGGTCGGGCGGGTATAGTGGCCGCAGCACGGGATCATTTTCCACCAGGTCATAGAAACGATTGACCAATGTGATGAAAATGTCTCCCCTCCTGCTCTGTCATAAAGGCTGGCATCTGCCACTGGACTTACTGGAATAGACTTGTCCTCTGGTTGCATTGAAAAATTGGCCTCCGGAATATCCAGGCCACAAATTCTAAACTCCTTAAAAGTATATCCCCTGATCTCCAATGCGGCACACTGGGTAGTGGGTCAGTTTGCCGTGGCAAAAAGTCAGGGTTCCAATGGTCACAGCGGCGGAAGCCGGTGTCTAGAGACAGTATGGCTGGGGCGTACTGCTGGATTCCGGCTTGCGCCAGAATGACGAAAAGCTAATTGGCCCGTTACCGCACACTGGGTAGGTTGGACAGCGGCGGTTGGTCTCGGTATAATTTGCCATCCCCTTCAATATTCAGTCACGAAACCGCCGGGCATTCCATAATCGCCATGCACGTAACTCGTACTTAAGGGGGCAAGATATGCCAGCCAAAGTTCTCGGCCTCGGTCATGTAGGGTTTTACGTAAAAGACCTGGAACTGATGAAGGACTTCTACGCGAATTTCATGGGCATGACTCTGACCAAGGTGGGTCCGCTGGGAGCCTTTTTCAGCGCCGATCCAGAGGCGTGCGACCACGAGATTGCCCTGATTAACGGGCGGCCCTCTCTTGACGACCCCCACTGGATTCAGCAGATCTCCATGCGGGTCGCGTCACTGAATGATCTTCGCGACTTCAAGCGGCGCATTATTCAAAAGGGATACCAGCTGGACCGCATTGTATCCCATGCCAGCGCCATCGGCTGTTACTTCAGAGACCCGGAAGGCAACCCGACTGAAGTGTTCTGGCTAACCGGTATTACGTCTTGGGCCCAAATTGGGGTGCCTATTGACATAGACCAGCCGGATGAAAAGGTCATGGCGGACGTGCGCAGGTCTTATGAGGTTGTCAGGAACGTGGCAATGGGTCAAGTGCCCAGTCCGGAAACGCTAAAGGCCATTCGAGAGGCAACGGCAGTTGCCGCAGGCCGTTAAGATTAGGCGATGTAGGTGAAATAGTTATGGTGTCGCTCAGCCGGCAACTGTCTCAGTGGGTAGCGGCTCTGGAATATGAAGATCTCCCGCCTGCGGTGATTGACCGCGCCAAAGGCGTTACTTTGCACGGCCTTGGATCAGTGCTCCTTGGCTCCCAACTTTCCAAGGGCAGGCAAGCTGCCCAGCTTGTTGCGTCAGAGGAATCCGGAGTAGCCGCAGGCGCTACCATCATGGTGGATGGCGCCAGGGTGACCAAAGGCGGGGCTGCCTTCGCCAACTCGGAAATGATTATGGCGGGCGGCAAGCTGGATTCCTTCCGAATGCTCACGCACCCGGGCACCAGCATTCTTCCTGGGGCCTTTGTGGCTGCTGAAACCGCTGGCGCTTCCGGCCGGGACTTCCTGACCGGCCTTGCGGCCGGCTATGAGGTAATGGAGCGCCTGGCAGCCGATGTCATTCCCACCGTGATGTCGCGGGGTTTTCACCCCAGCCCGGTGTTTGGCATCTTTGGTGCTGCTGCTGCCGCCGCCAAGATCCTGAACTTCACCGAGGACCAGATAAATAGCACCATTGCTCTCTGCGCGCAACTGGCGGCCGGCAACGTGGAAGGGCCACGCAGCGGAGGCACGGCCCTGCGGGAGGGAGCCGCGGCCCGCAATGCCATGCTGGCTGTGGCCCTGGCCCAGCAGGGACATGTGGGCGGCGAAACAGTCCTGGAAGGCGATGCGGGCTTCTATCACGCTTATGCCGGCAACAACCGGGGCCAGTTAGCCTACAGCTTCGTGGGCGCCACGCAGGCCAACCTGGGTAACATTACTAAAGGGATAGGACAGGACTGGCTGTTCCTGGAAACCTTATACCGGATTTATTCAACGGCCGGTTACAACATTGCCCACGTGGACGTCACCGCACAGCTTTGTAGCGAGCGCAACATTCGCTACGAGGACGTTGAACGTGTGGAGGCTGTGGTGAACTGGCTGGAAACCCAGTATCCCAGCCCAGCCTTCCCCAGCCGGCGGGAAGACGGGCCGGCGCGGGCGAGGAGCACCCCATACTACACGGCCTACGGCGTCGTTCAGCGGGGCTTTCCGGTGCTGCCAAGCCACGAAGACCCCCCTGAAGTACTGGAGTTGATGCACCGGGTGAAACTCATCCCATCCCACGATATGACCCTCTTTGGGCCGCGCATCACAATTTACACCCGAGATGGCAAGAGCTACACCAAGCAGTCCACCGGGCAGGAGTTTATGTGGGACTTCGATGAGGAAGCGCGGCGCGTCAGCGATGTTATTCCGGGGGTGCCCGTACCCGCGGCCCAGTTTGAAGAAATTATCGAGACTTGCCGCCACCTGGACACCCAGGGCCGGGCCGACCGGCTGGTTCAGTTGACCTTGAGGCAAGGCTAGAATGCAGCTGGGATGAGGGTAAGTAGTGCATCAATTATCTGTTCGGCATTCCGGCGGAAGCTGGAATCCAGGAGAAAATCTGACCCATGTAGATATCTAGACACCGGCTTTCTCCGGTGTGACGGGTTAAGGCTTGGGGTAAGCTGACACTCTACCTGTGGGCAAGGAATCTTAACGCAGAGTCTTGTAGACCGGCGCCGCTGATGCGGGGCCAAGGCCATAAAACACTACCGGCAAGCTTCCAGCAGTTCGGGAGACCCCAGGGGAACAGCAACGCTATCCTCAAAGTAGTAAATGTTTTCCATTTTGAAGCCCCAGGAATCACCGCACCGGCAGATGTGCGGTTCAAAAGTAAACAAGCCGCAACTGCCCAGAGTGGTGTGATTATCTGCTTCGATGTATCGCCTGTCGTCCAAATGCTTCCCTATGCTATGGCCCAGGTTGCCGCGGAAATCAAGATTCTTGTATCCCCGGTCTTTAATGGCCTGATTCATGGCCATGAACAGCTGATGCATGGTCGTGTGGGGCGCCGCAGTCTCCATCATCAGCTGGTGAAGCTGCCTTAGCGCCTCAATGCCGTGGTACAGGCCGGATGTGGCCCCAGGTTGGGCCACAACGCCGGATTCAACTATGTACGAGCGGGCGCAGTCACCCCAATAGCCATCAACCATTGGACTGAGATCAATGGTGACCAGGTCCTGCTTACCTATCGCCAATGCCGAGGGTTGGTAAACCTTTCCCGATGCCGAAAGCGTGGTGCGTTCCCCTACCAGCACCAGTGCTCCAACGTTGTGATACCAGGACTCGCCTGCCCCGTATTGCTTCAAAAGGCGTATGCAGATGGCCGCAACCTCGCGCTCGGTGATGCCCTCTCGAATAAAGGGCGCAACGTCGCGCAATACCCTTAGCGCGATATTCTGCACATGGAAATGCGAAGATAAATCCATAAACTAACCGTTAAGTCAGAGCCTCAGTTGTGCGGCCAAGCGTCTTGTTGGGCCGCTGCCCAAGTATACCGTAATGGCGGAAGTTGGCACGGCAGCTTTGCTATCCCCTGGGGTTTAAGGGGTAGCAGGTGGCTCGTAATAATTGCCATTGCTCCTCTAAATACCCGGCGGTTTAATTCCTGCGGCGGGGATCTGGCATTGACCTTCCCCACCCGAATCTGCCAAAATACGCCAAATCCACCAAATGGCGGGACATGGCAGCTGGCGAAATCGAGTATATGGGGGTAAGCAAGTGGCTGAAAATCTGAACATTCTGGTTGGAACAGTCGGCCAAGGCATAATTCGCAGCCGTGACGATGGGAAAACTTGGCAGCGCGTCGGCATCGGCGCTGGCCTCCATTCCGATGCCCTGGTGCGGTGTATCACCAACCATCCCAGCCAGCCCCAGGTAGTATTTATCGGCACTGAAAGAGGTCTATACCAGAGCAGGGACGCCGGGCAATCTTGGCGATTTCTTGATTCGCCAATGAACGGCACTTGTGTGTGGTCGCTGGCCATTGATCCCACGGACACCCACATAATGTATGCTGGGACTGGGACTCCCAACCCGGCCACCATCTTTCGGTCAACTGATTCGGGCAAAACCTGGGACCGGAGACCAGTGGTGGTTGCCGCCGAGTGTCCTGCGGTGGGCGTGCCCCGGGTTACCGGCATTGCTATTGATCCTGAAAATCCCCAGGACATCTGGGCGGGATTTGAGGTGGACGGAGTACGTCACAGCATGGATGGAGGCGAGACCTGGGAACGGCTGGATAGCGAAGCTATTCCCAACCCCGACGTTCACAACGTGGCCATAGCCCCCGGCCCTCCCAAGACGGTGGTCGTGCTGGTAAATGACGACGTTTTTATGAGCGCCGATGGCGGCGCAAAGTGGAGGTCGGTGGGAGTACGCCAGAACTTCCCTCTGGGGTATCCCAGGGGTGTTTTGGTTCAGCCGGGTAATCCTAAAACAATCTTTGTCACCCTGGGCGATACTACGCCAGGTTCCACTGGGACTATCATGCGTTCCAGGGATACGGGGCGCACCTGGCAGAATCTGACGCTTCCAGTCCAACCCAACACTGCCATGTGGGTGATACATTCCCAGCCCTTCGCCCCAAACACCTTGCTGGCCGGCAGCCGCTATGGGTATCTGTACCGCAGTGATGATGGCGGGGATAGCTGGGTGAAATTGTGGCGGGAAGTAAGTGAAGTCTCTTCCATATTGTGGATTCCCAATTAGGCTGACCATGCCTCTGGAACGTCAGCAATAACGAGACACTTTGAGAGAGGATGATACACTGGAGGTGTCGGATGAAGTCTGGCACTTTTGAGAAGTGATCTGCTTCTTCACCTAAGATTGCCTAACAAAATGAAGGATGTCATTCTGAGGAGTCCCGATGACATCGGGACGACGAAGAATCTGGGGTGGTGGGCGTTTGCCCCACCCCAGACCCTTCGTCCTTCAGCCGAAGGACTCAGGGTGACAGCTTCGGCATTTTGTTAGAGCGTGTGTGAGAAATGCCGTCTACCCAGCCCGCTCATCCTGAGCTTGTCGAAGGATGAGTAGCTTTTAGCCCGCTCATGGTTCGACAAGCTCACCACCAGCTGGAATTGTCACACACCCTCTTAGGGGTTCTAAGAAGACTGCCATCCGGAAGCCACTACCAGGAGAAATCCACACCCTCCTGGATTCGCAGAGCCTCTTGCTGGTTCAATGTCCTCCAGTAGCGCATGGTCATTGCCTGGCTGGCATGGTCAACTGGTTCTGCACTGTAGAAAGTCAGCGCTGTTCGGATATGCTCCCAGTCAATGAAGGGTGATGGTCAATGACCTCCGACATTAATTCTTTAGTGACTGTGATTATCCTCATACCTGCGGTCAGATGACTCCAGCACCCCGCAGCCGGCCCAAGTCTTCCAGGGGAATGCCCAGCTCACCACAATACACTTCCTCATTATGCTCGCCAAGCCGGGGTGCGGCACGCAAGGCGCTCATGGCGTTGGCCCCGTCTATCAAAAACCCTGGGCCCGAATATTTTAGCGGGCCAACTTCCGCGTGCTGCAACTCCACAAAGTAGCCACGCTCCGCCAGGTGGGGAGAGTTAACCACCTGGTCCGGGCTTTGCACCAAGCCAATCACCAGTCCGCGGGCCATGGTCTCGCGCATCAGGTCCAGGTTGTTCCATTGGGCCAGCTTGGGAGCTATCAGGTCGCGCAGTTCTTCCCAATTTTCTAAACGCAATTGCCTGGAAGCAAATTTGGGGTCAAGGAGCCGTGGTTCTTGCAGGAATTCCGCCCAGACCTCCATGGGCCTGCCCCCAGTGCCAGCGGTGGTCAAAGTCACTTCCCCATCCCGGGTTGGCAGGTGCATGCCATCCATGACATTGCGGTCGCCACCCCCGCGGCGCGGACTGCGTCCAGTGAAACTGTAAGGATGTATCAGCCCGGAAGGGGTGCTTATCGCAGCCTCCATAACCGAGACGTCCAGATGTTTGCCTTCGCCAGTAGTTTCTCTATGGAGGAGCGCCGCCATCACCGCAATGGCCCCGTTGCGGGCCGCCGTTATCTCCATTTGCTGGAGGACCGTTCCCATGGGCGGGCGGTCCGCCGAGCCAGTGACCGCGTAGAGGTACCCGCCCAGAGCCTGGGCTATCAGATCATCCCCCAAGTAGTTCGAGTAGGGGCCGTCTTCGCCGAAGTAGGTAATGGACACCAGCACCAATCGTGGGTTGACTTGTTTAAGAGCTTCGTACCCTATGGCCAGCCGTTCCATTACGCCTGGCGGAAAACTCTCAATCACCACGTCTGCTTCCTTGACCAGCCTCACTAACAACTGGCGACCCGCGGCCTGGGCCAGATCCAGGGTAACGCCCCGTTTGTTGGTGTTGAACGCCAGAAAGGCGGTGCTGCGATCTGGATGAGGCTCTCCTCCAATGAAAGGAGGCTCCCGGCGCGCCAGGTCTCCCTGACCGGGCGGTTCAATCTTTATGCAATCGGCGCCCTGGTCCGCCAGCAATTTGGCGCAGAAAGCCCCCGATGGCGCAGCGGCCAACTCCACCACTAGTAAATTGGACAATATGCCTGACACGGAATCCTCCTCAGGTCTTTTCGACAGCCGTCATTCCGATTCAGCAGCGGTCTCTCCCAGTTTGGGCGTAGAGGAAATTATTCCTTCCCTGGCCAGTTCCTCAATCTCTTCGTTGGACAATCCCGCCACGTCTCTCAGCACTTCATGGTTGTGCTGTCCCAGCGTGGCGACGTGCCGAATCGTCAGATTAACACCTGGCATACGGAAGGGCCGCCCGGCGTACACCCTGGTCCCAATATGGGGAGCTGCCTGGTTCTCAAATTCTTGCATGTAGTGTCTGCCTTGCATGTGGGGGTCCGCCACCAGGTCCTGGGCGGTAAGGATGGCGCCGGCACATATTCCACGTTCTTGCAGTGTCCGCATTAGCTGGCGGTCATCCTGTGTGGCGGTCCAGGTTCCCAACAGGTTGTCCAGCTCGCGGCGATGCTGCCAGCGTCCCAACGTGGTCTGGAAACGGGAGTCCGCCGCCCACGCCGGGTCATTCATTACGTCTTGGAGCGCCGTCCACTGGGCATCCTCCCACACGGAAATAGCTATCCATCGGTCGGTGCCACGGCAAGGATAGACGTTGTGGGGAGACTTCCACAGGTGGCCGCATCCCACGCGCGGACGCGTGATTCCGCGTTGGGCCTCCAGCACAGCCGGGCCGATGCACGAAATTCCAGTCTCCTGCATAGCCAGATCAATGCGTACTCCCTGGCCCGTGCGATTCCGGTGGTAAATGGCCAGCAGCAAGGCGTAGGCTACATTGTTCCCGGTGGAGTGGTCCATGTAATTATTGCTGGCGCGCTGGGAAGGCCCACCCTCGTACCCGGTGAGAAAAGACATCCCGCAAGCGGCGTCCACCGTGCGGGCGCGGGAACCGGCCCTGCGCCATGGACCAGTGTGGCCATAGGCGGTGCTGCTTAGGGTGATGATTCGCGGGTTGATCTTGGCCAGGCTAGCATGGTCGAAACCGAGGCGCTGCATGGTGCCGGGGCGAAAGTTGTCCGTTACCACGTCGCTATTTTTTGCCAGGCGAAGGAAGACCTCCTTGCCTTTTGGGGTAGTCACTTCCAAGCACAGGCTTTGCTTGTTGCGTGTGCCATAATAGGCCAGGTTCCCTCCCTCATTCCACCACTCTTCTCCGCGCTGATTGTTAGGGAAGGGGCCGGCTTCGCGGTCTTGCAGGTGATCCACGCTTTCAATGCGGATGACCTGTGCGCCCAGATCTGCTAAAAACGACGTGCCCCAGGGCAGGGAGTGGACCTGCTCCAAGGTCAAGACCCGTATCCCGGCAAGGATTCCCGGCGTTGACATGACGGCCCTCCGGTGAGGTAAAAGCATCCAGGATGCAATGGCCCGCCGCGGGCGGCCTGGCCCCCATCCTGCATAGTCTGGAACATGGTCCAGGACAGTTTACGGGCATCCTAGCTGTATCGCCGACGGGAGTCAATCCTCCGTAGTGTATCAATTTGGGCTTCATCGTTCCGCGTAAGCCGGAACCCAGTGCTGCATCTCAGCCCACCCCTATCTGGGCACCGGCGGAAGCCGGTGCGACGGATAATTCCAAAGTAAACTGATACACCACACCGCCCAATCCTCTGTACTCGTCGGTGTCCTCTGGTTATCCCAGGCCGGGGCATGGGCACTTTTGCTATTCCAGGGTCGAACAAGGGACTAACCAGTCGGGCATCTGCAGACCGGTGGGTGGCGCCGAAAGCCAGAGCCGCTGGTCATGCTCGCTGGCGGCTCTATTGGTCCTCAGCGTCCAGAGTTCCAAGTGTGTATAATAATGGCATCGCAAATCAGGCGGGAGGACGCATGGCTATAAAAAACTGGGATACTAAGACATCTCGCATTGTATATCACCGCTTCGAAGCGGGAGAATCACTTTTGGAAGGCCTCGAGTCCTTGGCTATTTCAGAAGGCATCCGTGAAGCTGCCGTAATCTCCTGTATAGGAAGCCTGAGCCAATTAAAACGTCGTAATCTTTGCCGCGGCAAAGATGGTGTGAGAGGGCATGAGAGGGAAACAATCAACGAAATTCTTGAGTTGGTAAGTGCAGAGGGTTACGTTCAACCTTCGGAGGAGGGTGGAGTCCGGGTACATATACACGTCGCTGCTGCTCGACCTTCAGGGGAAATAGTCGGCGGCCACTGTGAAGACGCTATATGCTTTACAGGCGCATATTTGTATCTCCAGGTCGTAGAAGAAGCACGGAGTTGAAACGTTAGGTAGGCTCTAGACTCTAACTCTTCCGCAAATTAGGTGAGGGGGTTCTGCACAAAAGCTGGTCAACAGGCGCTTTGCCTATCGTAGGCTGCCAACTGGTGCAGGACCCCTTGTCGCAATAAGTCCGGATTGGCCAAACTATATCCCATGTGTTTGGCCGATCTCGCCCAGCAGTTCTGGCCTTCACACTGGTCAGTACCCCAGGGCGCAGGCAATGCCTCTGGATACCCGCGCAGTCTTTCTGGGATCCTCAGGCTACCCTTTGGAACGGTTTGATGCCGGAATCAGCTTCTTCTTGGAGCCAGTCATCCAGTGGTGGCGCAGCGCATTCCCACGCCAACGGAAATGTCCAAAGATGGGCATTCCACTCCAACAGCGACGAGTCTATAGGGGCTTCCCCACGCTTGCGGAGTTCGCCGCTACGAGTCCTGCTGGGATTGAACTGGTCCCTGGCCAGCCAGCAAAACCCCAGCGTAACTAGGACCTACTTGGATTGGGCTGGAATAATGTAGTTGAATTGATTTCAGGCGTAGGCCACCGCCGCGCCCTGGTTTTAACGGAGGAACTCCATGCAGATTGTCGATTCGCAAATACACCTCTGGCAAAATGCCCGCATGGCCTCCCACCATAGGCAAATCCCCACTTTTTCAATGGACGACGCCTTGAAGGAGATGGCGGAGGCCGGGGTGGAAGCGGCGGTGTTGCATCCGCCCAGCACCTTGGGCGAGGCGGTGAATGTTCAGGCTGTGGAAGCGGCGCGGCGGCGACCGGACAAATTCTGCATTCTGGGCAATTTTGACCTTCAGCGCCCTGACCGGCGGGACATCGTCAAGAACTGGCGGCAGCGGCCGGGCATGGTGGGTTTCCGCTTCACCTTCAACCAACCGCACCAGCAGGCCTGGTGGAGCAACGGCTCCCTGGACTGGTTCTGGGCCGCGTGCGAGGAAGAAAGGTTGCCCGTGGGCTTGCTGGCGGGCGGCCACATGGCTGACCTGGGCCAAATAGCCCAGCGCCATCCTGGGCTGAAGCTGCATATTGACCACTATGGCCGGGGCGGCGGCGGCAGCGGCGGGAAAGATGACGCCGCCTTTGCTGACTTGGGGGAGATGCTGGCCTTGGCGAAATACCCTAACGTGGCAGTCAAGCTCTCTGGAGGGCCGAGCTACTCGAGCCAACCCTATCCCTACCGCAACATCCACAAATACATCCAGCAAGTCTTTAACGCCTTCGGGCCGCAGCGCTGCTTCTGGGGCACCGACCTAACCCGCATGCCGTGCCCGTACCGGCAATGCGTGACCATGTTCACGGAAGAGCTCCCCTGGCTCCGCGGCAGGGACAAAGAGCTAGTCATGGGGGATGCAGTCTGCGACTGGCTGGGTTGGAAACGGCCCATCTAGCGCAAGTCAGGGCGCTGGCAACAGAATTCAATAGTGCGTCCGTTTGCTTAAAGGCTCAACTCGCCACACCGGCGAAAGCCGGTGTCCAGATATAGGATACATACAGTTCTCCACTGGATTCCGGTTTCCGGCGGAATGACTAAGAGCGTGTGTGAGAAATGCCGTCTACCCAGCCCGCTCATCCTGAGCTTGTCGAAGGATGAGTAGCTTTTAGTCCGCTCATGGTTCGACAAGCCCCGACCTGGTCGGGATCCCGATACGTCGGGACTCACCACCAGCGGGAATTCTCACACACCCTCTAAGGGCTAATTGATATACTACCCAGAATTCTGATGCATTGCTCCTCATGTACATTACAAAGTAGCCGGAGGTTGCTTACGCAGGTACGGAATGGGTAAATTCGTAAATTGTGGGGTATGCCACGTCCTGGTCAAGGAGTATTGGAGGAATTAGCATTTACCAGGGAGCAGTTTGTTGAGGCGTCGGTCCAGTCTTGGGAATCTCGTCTGAGGGAAAAACATCATGACCTCTCTTCAGGTAGCAAATAAACATGGTGGACATGCTACTTTGGACGTGGTTGTTCTTGACCAGTTTAATAAAGGAATACGCGGCCAAGTGGTGACTCCCGGCCAACCCAATTATGACCAGGCGCGGTCCCTCTGGAATGGCAATGCGGACAAACATCCGGCGCTAATTGTCCAGTGTGACGGGGTGGCTGACGTCATCGCCTGTGTCAATTTCGCCCGGGACAACGGCCTGCTGCTCTCGGTACGGGGGGGCGGGCACAGCTTTCCCGGCACCTCGGTGGCCAACGACGGCCTGGTAATTGACCTGTCAGGTATGCACAGCATCCGGGTAGACCCGGTGCGGCGCACTGCCCGGGCGGAAGGGGGAACCCGCTGGGGGGCTTTCGACCACGCCACCCAGGCCTTTGGCTTGGCCACTACCGGGGGCACTAACACTGATACCGGTATTGGTGGGCTGTCCCTGGGCGGCGGCCACGGCTGGCTGGGCGGTAAGCACGGGCTTGCCTTGGACAATCTGATCTCAGTGGACATCGTCACCGCCGACGGAAAACTGCGGATTGCCAGCCAGGAAGAGAACGCAGACCTTTTCTGGGCAGTGCGGGGTGGTGGCGGAAACTTTGGGGTGGTGACCTCCTTTGAGTACCGGCTTCACCCCGTGGGAGAATTGCTGGCGGGAATGCTGATCCATCCTATCGAGCGGGCCGCCGAAGCCTTTCGTTTCTACCGGGACTTCACTCGAAATGTTCCGGATGAGTTTACCAGTTGGTTTGTTTTGATGGTCTCCCCAGAAGGCCAGCGTGTGTGCGTCATTGTGCCCTGCTACAATGGGCCCCTGGCCGAGTGGGAGAAGTACCTAGAACCTTTACGAGAGTTCGCGCCTCCTGTAGCTGACTTAGTAGGCCCGATGAAGTATGAAGCCCTGCAGGCGCTTACTGACGACGCGCTAAAGGCCGGGCGGCAATACTACGAAAAATCCCTCTTTCTAAAGGAAATCAGCGACGAGGCCATAGAAACCATCATCGAACACTACGACCGGGCCACGGCCCCCTACCGGTGGTGTTGCTTCAGCAGGTGGGCAACGCGGTGCTGCGGGTGCCCAATGCGGCGACGGCCTACGGCCATCGGGACGGGGCATACAACTGTCTTGCCATCCCGGTGTGGGACGACCCTGGGGAAATGGAGATTCACCGCAAGTGGGCCCGAGACTTGTGGGAGGCCTTACTGCCCCATGGCACCGGCGGCTGGTACATAAATAACATAGGTAGTGAGGAGGACGACGGGGCGCAGGTGGTCCGCTCCTCCTTCGGCCCCAACTACCGGCGGCTGGCGCAAGTTAAGCATAAGTACGATCCAGACAACCTTTTCTGCCACAACCAGAACATTAGGCCTTTGGCTTAAGCTGTAACAAAATTCGGGTGGGGAGCCGGCCTTAGTTGGAAACGGTTCTCATGTCAGGAGATTCCGTATGGTTGAGGAGTCTCCTGACAATAATACCGGGCTCCCAGCGGAACCTGTCTTCCAACCGCAGGGTCTTTCAGGTTCTAGTTGCTGGCGCAAGACATATGCACAGGAGGGCAAAGCAGCGCAAGACGTAGCTCTTCCTTGCGCACTTGCGGCAGTTTGAACAGTTACGCCAAAAGTGTACCGTAGCGCAGCCAAGGGAAACCTGCTAGAATGGATGCAGTGGTAAATATCAGCAGCCCGCCGCTCTGGCTGGGTTTAGTGCAGGACTCCCTTGTCTCTCCTGTCCTCCTCACCCCTGGAAATCGCGCTGACTGAAGTTTCCCAACTTTTCTAACTCAAGGAGTTGGCGCGCTATGCCAGACAAGACCCTTACCTGCCGCGATTGTGGCACAAATTTCATCTTCACCACTGCTGAACAGGAATTTTTCGCCAGCAAGGGCTTCACCAACGAGCCTGGCCGGTGTTCCGCGTGCCGGAGCGCCCGTAATGAATCCAGGGGCGGTTCCGGTGGCCGTGGTTACGGCGGCGGGGGCGGGTACGAACGCCGTTCCCAGCAGTTATTCCCCGCCGTTTGCGCCCAGTGCAGCAAGGATACCCAGGTGCCTTTCCAGCCCCGGGGCGACCGCCCAGTTTATTGTTCCACCTGCTATGAGACCCAGCGGGGCAGTTCTGGCCAGTCTCGCCGTGGCGGCAGCCGTTGATTGCTGAGGCGACCTCGTTCGCCAACGCCCGTATTCAACCAGCCACCCAACGCGCAATCTCACAAATGGGCATCACGGCGCCCACTCCCATTCAGGCCCAGGCAATACCAATGCTTCTTGCCGGAAATGACGTGGTGGGCCAAGCCCGCACCGGTTCCGGCAAGACCTTGGCATTCACCATCCCAATAGTGGAGCGGTGCAACCCCAAGGTTCGTAGCGCTCAGGCCCTGGTCCTGGTGCCCACCCGCGAACTGGCCATTCAGGTGGGTGAGGTTATGGCGCACTTCTGCGCCGCCCGCCGCCTGCGCATGACGCTGCTTTACGGCGGCCGTTCCCTGGCCCCAGAGCGTTACTGGCTGGCAGGCGGAGCGCAGGTGGTGGTAGGCACCCCAGGCCGCACCCTGGACCACTTGCGCCAGGGCAGCCTTTCTCTCAACCAGTTGCACATGCTGGTGCTGGACGAAGGCGATGAGATGCTGGACCGGGGGTTTGCTCCCGATGTGGAGCGTATCCTGGCCCATACCCCGGCCAGTAGGCAGACCGCCCTTTTTTCCGCCACCATGCCCCGGTGGGTTATGGAGACTGCCTCCCGCCACCTCAGAAGCCCGGTCATGGTCCAAATTGACCGCGAAACGCAGCCGCCGCCGGAGATAGTGCATTCGGTCTATGAGGTAGCCCCCGGAGACAAGTTCAACGCGTTGCGGACCTTGCTGGACCAACGTGGCAACGGGCCTGTGCTGGTGTTCGGGCGCACCAAGCAGGGGGTGAAGAGACTGGCCCGGCAACTTGACGCCCTGGGGTACCCGGTGGCGGCGTTGCAGGGAAACCTCAGCCAGAACACCCGGGAACGGGTATTGGGCGACTTCAAACTTGGCAACGTGCCCATCCTGGTGGCTACCAACGTGGCGGCTCGCGGCCTGGACGTACTGGGCATTGAACGGGTAATCAACTACGAGCTTCCTGAGTCGCCGGAGCTTTTCACCCACCGCGTTGGCCGCACCGGGCGGATGGGGAACCAGGGCGAGGCTGTCACCTTTGTCACTCCGGAGGATGCCGGCAAATGGCGGCAGATTGAGCGGTCTCTCGGCCGCCGGTTGCCCCGCCGGGCCTGGCCGAAAGGCACGGCCTCCTCTGGGCAAGCAGGGCTTCCAGTAAACTCTCCCCAATCTTCGCTCGCCAGCGTCCAGGGAAATGGTCACGTCGGGAGCCAACCACACCAAGGCTCGGCGCATGCCCCTCGGCTAGCAAATGCTAGGGGCGGTTACCGGTTCAGAACGCCTGTCCGCCGCCCTGCGCCGCGCAGGACTCTTGGAGGACAACCAGGGCAGTAAGTCTAGCGCGGTAGGCACAATTAGGGGCCATGCGTTGGCAGTGGTGGAAAAGCTCCGTACCCCAGCAAAGTCCAGAAAGCGATGGTCGCGCAATTCAGGGTGGATCCCCAATCGCTAGCCAAGCTTCGCCTCCTGGATAAAGCCGGACGCATCGCCCGAAGAGGGGTGAGGTTCATCCGCATCTTCGACCCCACCCCGGTCAGCGGACTAGCCGCCCAACCCCCACTTTGAGGACCTGGATTTGGCGGGGCAGCGCCAGTCCCTCCTGTTTACTGGCCATATTGAATTGGACGGCTCCGTCTACCTGGCCCAGGTTGCCGCTGCCGGATGATGTCCCCCCTCACCTAGCGCCGCCCCGTGTTGCGTCCCACTGGGGCGGCAATGCTATGAATGCAATCCTTGGGTACTGGTTCAGTTTGTCTCGCAAATGAGGAAGAAGTTGCTCGTCGCACCCCGACAAGTCGGGGTGCCCAGATACAGAATAGATACAGTTCTCTACTGGATTCCGGCTTCCGCCGGAATGACGGGTTTCAAACTGAACCAGTACTCAATCCGCAATCTTGACAAGCTTGGGCATTTGTAACAAAATCAGGGGCAATCACCTTGCGGATGGTTCTATCCCGTGGCAGGGCTGTACCATACTACTCTCCCTGGTCAAACTGGACGCTTTTCTGCAGGAGTAGCCATGACAACTACGTTAAGCGGCAGAGAGACTTCTATTACCGTCGCGGGCGCCAAGGTGCAAATGTTTTCCGGCGGCTCCGGCCCGGCCCTGGTCTTCCTCCACGGCGCGGGCGGCAGCGCAGGCTGGCAGGCCTACCACCAGGAGCTATCCAAGAAGTACACGGTGTATGTGCCTTCCCAGCCCGGCTTTAACGGCACGGAAAGGCCGGAGTGGGTCTATACCATTAACGACGTGGCCCACTTCAACCAGGCCATGGTGCAGCAGCTGGGACTGGACCATTACATTCTGATGGGTTCGTCCATGGGCGGCTGGATCGCTGCGGAAATGGCGGCCATGTGCCACCATAACCTGCGCGGGCTGATTCTGGTGGACGCGGCAGGCATCAAGCCCGAAAACTCGGACATCGCCGAGATTTTCATGGTGTCTGCTCAGACCCGCCTCAAGCAGCGGTTCTTCGATCCCACCCAGGTGCCCAATTATCAGCAGCTTACCCGCCAGCTTTCTCCTGAGGAGCAGCAGGTGGAACACGCCAACCGGGAGATGGCCTCCCGGCTGTGCTGGCGGCCCTACTTGCACAATCCCAGCCTGCCACACTATCTGGGTGCGGTGCCCACGCCTACCCTGATTGTGTGGGGCAAGCAGGACGCCATTATCCCGGTAGAGTGCGGCGAGCTGTACCAGAAGGCCCTGCCCAACGCTACCCTGCGCATTATTGACCACTGCGGCCATTCCCCAGCCCTGGAGAAGCCCCAGGAGTTCTTGAAAACGGTCACGGACTTCCTGTCCCGCCTCAAGTAATTAACCGGCATAGCAGAGCGGAGGATAGTCATGGTAGAAGTGTACTGGTTCTCAGAGCAGCCCTATGGCCACATCACCGATGAAGACCTGGCTCCCTATGAGTCGGGACGGATGCACTTTCCCAACAAGAATTTTGACCCGCAGAAAGCCCAAGTGCTGTACCAGAACTACCACGACCAGTACGCCTGGGCCGACGAGATGGGTTTCGACGGTATCATGTCCAATGAGCACCACAGCGCCTACTGGTGCATGAAGCCTTCCGTCAATATTGACGGCGCGGTTATTGCCAAGGTTACCAAGCGGGCCAAGATTGCCCTGCTGGGCAACGTCATCGCCCTCAACGACCCGGTGAAAATGGCCGAGGAACTGGCGATGCTGGACTGCATCTCCGGCGGGCGGCTAATTTCCGGATTTGTGCGGGGCACGGCAGTGGAAACCCTGCACGCGGGCATCAGCCCCACGGAGAACCGTGACCGGTTTGAAGAGGCCCACGACCTGATTATCAAGTGCTGGACTACTCCCGGCCCCTTCCGCTGGGAAGGCCGCTACTTCCCCCACCGCATGGTCAACCCCTGGGTGCTGCCCATCCAAAAACCCCATCCGGCCATCTGGTTCCCGGGCACCGGCAGTCCAGAGAGCGTCATCTGGGCTGCCCAGCACCAGTACCCGTACATGAATCTGGGTGCTTTGCTGGACCTGACCATTCAGTTGAAGGGGATTTATCAGGAGACTGCCCACGAAATGGGGTACGATCCCGGCCCGGAGCACTTTGGCTACTTGATGCGGGTGCTGTGCGCCGACACCGACGAGCGGGCATACGAAATTGGCAAGACCTTTTTGTGGACCCAGACCCACCGGCAGCGCGGCCCCATTGAGTTCAACGATCCGCCAGGCTACCAGTCCCGGGAGGCCCTGCGCATCAAGATGACCCGGCCCATGATTGGCACCGGCACCATTGGCCGGCAGATGACTTACGACGATCTCCAGGCGGCTTACAACATCGTAGTGGGTAGCCCGGAAACCGTCATCAAAAAGCTGCGCCACGTCCGCAAGGAGCTGAACCCTGGCTACATCCTGATTTATGGCAACGAGGGCTTGATGCCCCACCAGGATGTGATGCGCTCCATCGAGTTGCTGGGCAGCAAGGTAATTCCGGCCATTAAGGAAGACTAAATATCTGGCATTCCCTGGCGGTTATGATGGTGCAGGGGCGGGTCTGAAATCCGCCCCTGCTGTGTTTATTGACGTTCACCTCCGACTTGAAGGCATCTCACGCCTATGGTATTCTGTAACAACGTCGGGGCGTAGCGCAGCCCGGTAGCGCACCTGCATGGGGTGCAGGGGGTCGCCAGTTCAAATCTGGCCGCCCCGACCAGTCTCCCTGACCCGGCAGAATCAAGAGGGGCCGCCCGTAAGGCAGCCCCTTCTTTTTTGCCTTTTGTGGCCCGCTGCGGGGCCAAGGCCAGCCACGGTCCTGATGTGGCGTTACTTCAAGACTATGGTGTGCAGGGCGGAGGGGTACACCCCCAGTGGGTAAGGGCTCCAGCTCACCACTCGCGGCCCTACGCCCCAGGGGATGTTCACGTACCCAATGCCCAACTGATAAGACTCCTCACGCAGGCGGACCATCAGCTTTCTGGTGGCCTCCGCCCGCTGCACGGGGTCAATGGTCTGGGTTGTCTCCTGGGACATGCGGAAGATTTCCGGGTCCCCATGCAGCCGGATGTTGCTCTTGGCGTCGGCAAAGCTGGTGACCAGGGCGCCGGTGGCATCCTTGCGGGTCTCGTTGTCCCGCCAGATGATTTGCCCGTTGAGACTTCCTGCGGCCCACGCCGATCTGATGGCAGTGCTGTCGCCAACCTTTAGTTCCACATCAAGGCCCAGTTCCCTCCGCCAGTACTCGGCAGCCAGTTCCGCCGCTTCCACCTGGAAGGGCATGGAGCCGGAAGGATAGCTGTTCACAATGAGCTTGCCAAAGTCCTTGCCGCCCGGATACCCTGCTTCGGCCAGTAATTGACGGGCCTTGTTGGGGTCAAAGGGCCAGGGGTCTATGGCAGTACTGTAGCCAATGGTGCTGGGAGTCACGGCGCCGTAGCCCTTGGCCTGGAACACCTCGGGTCCGCCGTACAGCCGGTCCCGGATTATCTCCTTGTTGACCGCATAGTCCAGGGCCTGTCGCACGGCCTTCTTGTTGCAAGGGAACTTGGTGTCAAAGCAGCCTATCAGGGGCACCCACACAAATACCCCCTGCTGTCCAAATATTAACCGTCCGCCATCGGTTTCCACCTGTTTCCTGGTGGTCAGGCTGGCTGGCACAATATCTGCGCCGCCCGCCCGCAGCGCCGCCACACGGGTAGCCTCCTCGGGCACTATCTGCAAGTCCAGGGTGCGGAAGTTAGGCCGCTTGTCCAGGGGCAAGCCATTCTTGGGCTGGAAGTAAAAGTCCTCAAAGCGTTCCAACTGCATGGATGCCGCCGGAACGTACTTGACCAGCTTCATTGGCCCAGCGCCAATGGGGTTCTTGTCGTACGCCGCTTCCAGCGCCTCGTCATGCACCGTGGGCCGCTTGGGAGATATGTGGTACCAGGAGGTGCTGGCCTCCGAAACCAGTACGCCGAAATCTGTCACCGGGATGGTGGTGGATAGGGTTACTTTGTCGGTCCCGGCCAATTCAATCTTGCCTGCCGAACGAGACAACCGCAGAGACGACGGGGCAATGGCGTAGTTTACGGCATCTGGCCCGAAGTGGTGCTGCAACGACCACTGCACGTCTGCGGGGGTTACCTCCGTGCCGTCATGGAATTTGACTCCCTTGCGAATGGTGAAGGTCCAGGTCAGGCCGTCTGGGGAGAGGGCCCATTGGGTGGCCATGCCGGGCACCAGTTCTTTCTTTTCGTCGTCGGAGATAAGAAACCCATGCACCACCCGGCCGTAGTTAAGCCCTGCTGGCAGACCAAGTTGGAAGGAAGCGTCGAACCGTTCGTTGGCCAGGCTGCCCATCATAATGGTCAGCTTGCCGGGGTGCACTACCGGCGCGGCTGGCGCGGCGGTGGGCTTGGGCGCAGCAGTGGGAGTGGCAGCGCCTCCGGCCGAGGGTGGAGGGGTAGCAGTGGGTGCAGGCTGCGGCGTGGCAGTGGCCGCGGCTCCGCACGCTACCGCCAGCAGCATTAGTCCCAAGATCAGCCCAAGGGTCGGCACATGCCAGGTGGTTGACTTGCTCATACACCTCTCCTGAACAAAGTTTGCCAGAAGGATACACTAGCGCCAGCGCAGTGGCAATATGACAACATTTGAATGCCCTGGCTTATGTATTTCACCAAGCCATTTCTAGCCATTGTACCGGACTCACTGCATTCTTCATGGCCGCCCCTGGCTGCGTCGGCGATTTCCAGCCGCCATGTTCCGTTGCGCCAAGGGCCACCTGATGGGTGGCCCCTTTCTTCCCCTTCTTTTTGTTAGAGCCTGTGCTGAAAGTGCCCGATCATGCTTCGACAAGCTCACCATGAGCGAGAGAAAAGCGCTCATACTGGGCTTGTCGAAGGGTGGGCGCTGGTAGTGCACAGCGCTTTTTGAACACGCGCTAGTACTACGGCAGTAAATTTGCCTGTCCTGTTGTGTCATGTCCCTGAACTCCCGTTTATCCACAAACGTTGGTATGATGCCGATTTACTTGGGTAAGTGCCATGTCAATAATACGTTTTGTATATCGTTTTTACGGTGTGGATGCAATTTTTCTTCATAACAGGAGTGCCAAAAGCATTGCACCAGCTTGACCGTGGAGGGTAGACTAAAGTGAATTTTTAGTGATAAAAAGTGAATAAACGGGGAGGAGTCGGAGTAGGCTATGCGCGTGACCTTTACGGCGCACTTCTTGTCTGGGCCGTGGTGGGCGGGAATCTTCCTGGGCGTACTGGCCCTGTTCCTGGCGGTGAATATCCGTGCCAGTGAGGCCATGTCTTGCCCGGCGGGTTCCACGGCTGGCGACATCGGATTTGGAGAGCACATAGCATGTTCCATTGATGTCGCAGGTGAACAGGATTTTTTCACATTCAGCGGGGTCAGCGGTGAAGCTGTGTACGTGCGGGTGGCCCGCACCAACCCATCGCCTCTGGTCCTGGAGGCCCGCATCTTCCGTCCGGACAATTCTTCCCTCTGCAACGGCACCACCGCTTCCTTCAGCGATACGGCATGCGTGCTTAACGTGACTGGCACATTCAAGATAAGGGTTTCCAATCCCGTCTCCAGCGCCACTGGGCCATACGTGCTTTACCTGCAAAACTTGACCACCCCAGTGAACGCTGCCGCCGCCAGCTATGGCGACAACTATCCGGGCAATCTTGCTGCAGGGCATGTGGCAGCTTTTACGTTCAGCGCTTTGGCGGGAGAGAATATATTCGTGCGTTTTGCCCAGGCAGCGCCTTCGGCCTCTCTGGACCCCGAATTCAAGATTTACGGATCCGGCGGCGTCGCGCCGGTTACTCTTCTGGGGCAGGACTGCAAACGCTTCTCCTCCACCAGTGCCTTCAGAGACTGCAATATTGATGTGGATGACGCCTACACTGTGCTGGCCTTTGACCACAACGCCAGCGGTTCCGGCGATTACGTCTTTTACCTTCAGAACGAGAGCCATCGGCAAAATACCACGGTCACTACCTTTGGACAGAACTACTCGGGAATCCTCGGCCCGGGCCAAGTAGCCGACTTCACCTTCACCGCAGCTGAGAATGAGGCAGTTTACGTGCGATTTGCCCGCGCCGCCGCTTAGGCCAGCTTTGACCCGCAGTTGGAGTCCTACGATGCCGACGGCGGCTGGTTTTGCGACGGCTTTGGCGCCCACTATGCGGTGCTGGGCTGCACCATCGCCTACACCAACGGCACCCACACGGTCCTGGCCTTTGACGAAAACGGCTACCATGACGGAAGCTACGTTTTCTATTTGCAGCGGTTGAACGACCCAGTCAATGCCACGGTTTTGCCCTTTGGAGCCACCTTGCCTGGAAGCATTGGCCCTGGGCAAGTGGCTGCCTATACCTTCAACGGAGTCGCCGGCCAGGAAGCCGATGTGGAAGTCATGGAGTCGGGGCCAATGTCCCCGGAGTTTGAAGTGTATGGAGCCGAGACTTGGTGCTCCGTTTGGGACCAAAGTGTGGCCACACTTACTTGTCCCCTGGACAATGGTGTGCACACCATCCTGGTCTATGACCATGTGGCGCATAACAGCGGTTCCTTTGAGATTACCCTTTGCCACACGGAGACTGGCTGTGTGGTGGCGGAAAATGCCAGCATCTCCTTAGTGAAAAAGACTAACGGCCAGGACGCCAACAGTGCGCCAGGCCCCACCTTAATTGTTGGAGACCCCATAACCTGGACTTATGAAGTCACCAATACCGGCACGGTGACGCTCACCAGCGTCATGGTCAGTGATGATCAAGGGGTGGCGGTTAACTGTCCCAGCAATTTGCTTGCTGCGGGCGTATCCATGACTTGCACCGGCAGCGGCGTGGCGGTAGCAGGGCCGTACAGCAATATTGGCAGCGTTACAGGCGCTCCGCCCGCTGGTGACCCGGTGGCTGCACAAGACCCAAGCCATTACTTTGGCGTGAACCCCACGCACCTGAAGCTGGTGAAAGTGGTGGTGAACGACAACGGCGGCACTGCGGCGGCCACGGACTGGACCCTTTCTGCTGCTGGGCCAACGCCCCTGAGCGGGGCAGGGGAGGTGGAGGGCGACGTTGCGCCGGGCACTTATGCTCTTTCAGAGTCCGGGCCAGCCGGATATGCCACCACGGGGTACGATTGCGGGGCATCGGTGACCCTGGCGCTGGGAGAGTCGCGCACCTGCACCATCACCAACAACGACGTCCCGGCGCACCTGAAGCTGGTGAAGGTGGTGGTGAACAATAACGGCGGCGCTGCGGCGGCCACGGACTGGACCCTTTCTGCTGCTGGGCGTACGCCCATTGGAGGCGCGGGCGGCGCTGAGGGAGATGTCAGCGCCGGTACTTACACCCTCTCCGAGTCTGGGCCTGGGGGTTACACCACCACCGGCTACGACTGCGGGGCGTCAGTGATCCTGGCGCTGGGAGAGTCGCGGACCTGCACCATCACCAACGATGATATGGTGCCTGATACTGCTAAGCCAGTCTGCACCATGACCGCGTACGCCACCGACCAAAACGGCAAGCGTTACATTGAAATGTCGGTGCAGGACGCTCAGAGTGGTCTGTATAGCATTACCGTGCTGCACGTGGTCAACGCAGTAGTTACCGGTCTGACCGACCCCACCGTGGGAGTGCCCAACCTGATGGGCGGCACTACTTTGCCCGTGGCAGTTAGGGCCACCCAGATTAATCTTGGGCAGGGGCTTCAGTTGCAGTTCCTGGCCAAGGACGTGGCGGGAAACAAGGTTGCTTGTGATCCCATTGAAATCCCCATTGAACGGGGACGGGGGAAGCCGGTGACTGTTACCGTGACCGATGAGGTGCCCGGTTGCCCGGAGTGCGGCATCCCGCCAGGCACCGGGGTTGTTGCCATCATTCAGAACGGCGACCCGGGCGTGCTGCAACTGACGCTGGTGGTCAACCGGACATCATGGTCTTTGCGAGGGCTGGAAGCAAACGAGGAGCGAACCCTGGATATCTCGTCGGCCATCGCTGCCAAGGAGGCGGCCATCAACACTTTTTCGGTAACCGTCCACGGCAAACCCTCCAAGGACGACGTGGCTAGGTCGGCGCTAATCACCATTCTCTGGCCCGCACCCTGACCCAGACTGATATTCAGATTCGCCCAGCAACTGGCAGGCCGCCTATTGGGCGGCCTGCCTCTTTTTACTTTGGAGCCTGGGCGAGTTGTGAGTCTACCCATCGCCCGTTTTGACCCGCCGTCTATAATACCCTGCAGAGAAATTGCCGGAGCTGTCCCAGAGGGCGTGTGACAATTCCCGCTCGTGGTGAGTCCCGACGTATTGGGATCCCGACCAGGTCGGGGCTTGTCGAACCATGAGCGGGCTAAAAGCTACTCATCCTTCGACAAGCTCAGGATGAGCGGGCTGGGTAGACGGCATTTCCCACACAAGCTCTTAGGAGGTATTGAGATGCCGCCGCTAATCAGGAATTACCGGAAAGTTTATCAGCCGGGCGGCCCCAGCGTGCGTCTGGTTTCGTTGGAAGACAATCCACCGACTTGCACCATGACTTACTCGGTCATTGCACCGGGCAAAACCAGTTCCCACCACCTGCACCCCTGGGAGCATGAGGTATTCATCCTGGAAGGATCTGGTGCGCTGGTGTGCGATGGCAGAGAGTATCCCATCGCCGCAGGCGACGCCATGCTAATTCCGGCCAACGTAGACCACGTGACGCGTAACACTGGCCGCACTTCCATACGGCGCATCGAGGTCAATCCCCTGGCCGCTTCTCGTAACCCCAGCGCCGCCGTACAGGGCGTCAGGGGCACAGGCCAGCCGCCGGTAGTCCGCAACTTGCGCCAGATAGACCAGAGCGACGGCCCGGCCCGCCCAATACTTAATGCGGCGGATGGCGCGGTGAACTACATAATGGCCTTCCGCTCCCTGGACCCGGGCAGCGTGGCTCCCAACCACGTCCATCCCGCCGAGCACCTGGCCTACATGATGGAAGGGGGCTGCGACCTGGTGGTGGACGGCCGGGCCTATCCGGTGCAGGAGGGGGACGCAGTCCTGGTGCAGCCCAACGCCGCCCACGAGTGGCGCAGCAACAGCCCCCGGCGGGCCGCCTGGCTGGTTTTAACCCCAGATAGCGGAACATTTAGACCGCCAGCCTTGCCTCAAAAGTAGGGCTTTCGATAGTCAGTAACGTTTTGCACTCAATTAATGTCACCCTGAGCGGAGCGAAGCTCATTCTTTGCTCCCTTATATAAAATACAAGGGTCTAAATTTCCAGGATTTTAGATTCTTCGTCCCGATGCAATCGCGATTCAGGGTGATATTTTGGGCAAAGCCGCAGGGCCGGTTCATTCTCTAATCGTTGGGGCGCACCCGTGTGGGCGTTCCCGGCATGGCCCTCCACCCAAGGGCAGACCCATGGGTCTGCCCCTACCCCCGCCGAGGATGAATCAACCCAGGTAAAGCCGCTGCTGGTATTGACAAGCCGTCAATTTATGCTAGTCTATGTATTCGCAATCAGTTACACTAACTGCCATTATTATGAGCAACCAAGAACAAGTGATAGAGTCCTTGCGGGCCAGGGGCTACCGCTTGACCCCCCAGCGGCTGCTGGTGCTGAGCATCATTGCCGAAGGCGGCGGGCACATGGGAGTGGACGAAGTATTCCAGCGAGCCAAGGCGGCCTACCCGTACATGGACATCGCCACAGTGTACCGCAACCTGCACCTGCTGAAAGGGTTGGGGGTGGTCACCGAGGTGGCCATTGGCGACCGCCTGCACTACGAGCTTACTGATCCCAACGGCCACCACCATCACATGGTCTGCCGGGTATGCCGGGGCGCTTTCAACCTCAGCCCCCATTACCTGGAGGAGTTCCGGCAGGTGTTGACCCGGGACTTTGGCTTTGAACCGGACCTGGACCACTTTGCCGTGTCCGGCGTCTGCGCCTCTTGCCACGCTGCGGGCGGGGAAGCGCAAGGGGCTGGATGACCATGCGTTGCAGGCTGCTTGGCGTCCTGGTTATGCCTTTGCTCATGGTCGTAGTGGGTTGCGCCCAAAGGCCAGCCCCTGCGTCCCCGACAGCCCCTGGACTGGGGCTGCAAGTGGTGACCACCGTATCTCCCATCACCAGCATTGTGGAGAACATTGGCGGTGTACGTATTCATCTGGAAGGCATTGTGCCGGAAGGGACCAACTCCCACACTTTTGAACCTGCGCCCTCGGTGGCAGGGGCGCTTGCCAAGGCGGACCTTATCATTGTGAATGGACTGTTTCTGGAGGAGCCGACGCTGGCGATGGCCCAGGCTAACAAGAAGCCTGGTGCGGTAATTCTGTCCCTGGGCGACGGGACCATCTCTAAAGACCAGTGGGCCTTTGACTTCTCCTTTCCAGAATCAGAAGGGCACCCTAACCCCCACCTCTGGCCGGACCCGCTTCTAGGCTTGAAGTATGCAGAACTGGTGGAGGCGGAACTGTCCCGGCTGGACCCCGCCAACGCCAATTACTACCAGGAGAACCTGGGCAAGTTCCGGCAGCGCATTGAGGCCCTGGATGCAGGCATTCGCGCCGCCGTCCAGACTATTCCGCCCGGCCGCCGCAAACTGCTGACCTACCACGATTCTTGGGCCTATTTTGCCCGCCGGTACGGCATGGAGGTCATTGGCGCGGCCCAGCCCTCGGACTTCTCGGAGCCTTCGGCCAAGGAGGTGGCCGGCTTGATTGACCAGATCCGCCAGCAGCAAGTCCCGGCGGTGTTCGGTTCAGAAGTGTTCCCCAGCACGGTGCTGGAGACTATCGCCAAGGAAGCTGGGGCAAGGTATGTTGATGAATTACGGGACGACGATCTGCCTGGCGCGCCTGGAGATACCCTCCATTCCTACCTGGGCCTGATGCTGCAAAATATGGAAATCATGATTCCCGCCTTGGGCGGCACGGTGGACTCCTTATCTGGCTTTGATGCCAGCCCGGTATTCTCCGGCGCCAGTCCGGCAATCTACCTGCAGTAGCTGTAAGTCGTGCTTCATCCTACTCCGCATCACCGGGCGCCGGGCCAGCCAATCATTGAGCTGCGCGGAGTCACCAGCGGGTATGAAGGCCAGCAAGTGCTGCGCCAGGTTGACCTGCGGGTTATGCCCGGCGATTTTATTGGCTTGCTGGGCCCCAGTGGTTCCGGCAAGACGACTTTGTTGCGCACTATGCTGGGCGCGGCCCACATTTTCCACGGCGAAGTCTTGGTCCACGGCGTTTCCATTGCCCGGCAGCGGCCCCAGGCGGGATACGTGCCCCAGTTGGAAACCATAGACTGGAACTTTCCGGTCACGGTAGCTGAGGCAGTGATGATGGGCCGCACCATGAACAACGTCCTCTTTCCCTGGCACCGGCGTCAGGACTGGAAGCTGGCCCGGGAGATGATGGACCGGCTGGGCATTTCCCACCTGGCCCGGCGGCACATTCGTGAGCTGTCCGGCGGGCAGCAGCAACGGGTGTTCCTGGCCCGCGCCCTGGTCAGCAGTCCCGATTTGCTGCTTTTGGACGAACCCACCAGCGGCGTGGACATCAAGACCCGCGATGATGTGATGCACCTGCTCCATGAACTGAACCACCAGGGCGTCACCATCATCCTTACCACCCATGAAATCAACGCCGTGGCCGTGCACCTGCCCTGGCTGGTCTGCCTTAACGGGTACGTTCTGGCCGAAGGCCCGCCGGCCAAGGTCATAACCTCGCAGGTCCTCAAGCAGACCTATGGCGCCGAGATGCCGGTGATTAACTACCAGGGCATGATGCTGGTGGCGGAAAGCCCGCACCCGTTTAACCGCAACGGCGGCGACTCCAGCCGTAACGCCGGAGGGCAGGGCGCGGCCGAAGCAGGCGCTGCGGACAGCCATGCTTGAGCCTTTTCAATACCAGTTCTTTGTCCGTGGCCTGGCGGCGGCGACCCTGGTGGGCGGGCTGTGCGGCCTCATCGGCGTATACATCGTCCTGCGCCGCATGGCCTACATAGGGCATGGGCTGTCCCACTCGGTGTTTGGCGGCGCAGTGGTCAGCTACGTCATGTCCTTCAATTTTTTTGTGGGAGCCAGCCTGTGGGGCTTCCTCTCCGCCATTCTCATCACCCTCACCACCAGAAAACATAAGATTGGCTCCGATGCGGCCATTGGCATTATCACCACTGCCAGCTTTGCCTTGGGCATTGCCCTGATTAGCCGGTACAAGACCTTCACACGCAGCTTCGATGCAGCCTTGTTCGGCAACATCCTGGGAGTCACGCAGGGCGACTTGCTGGCCATTGTGGTGGTGGCGGCGGCCACCGCCATAATCCTGTTCTCTGGCTACAAACTCTTCTTGTTTGCCACCTTTGAACCGGAAGTCTCCCGCTTTTACGGCGTGCCCACGGGCTGGGTTGACACCCTGTTTTCCTTGGTGCTAGCCGCCACCATTGTGGTGTCCATGCAAATACTGGGCGTCACCCTCATCGCCGCCGCCATCGTCATACCGCCCATAGTTGCCCGGCTGCTCACCGACAGCTTCAAGACCATGATCCTGCTCTCCACTGCCGTGGGAGCTTTTTGCGGGCTGGCCGGGGTCTACATCAGCTACTATGTGGACGTGTCCTCCGGGGCCAGCGTGGTGCTGTTTTCCGCTCTGGTCTTTGTGGCGGTGCTGGCCTACTCCAACCTCAAGACCCGGCTAGCCCTAGCCGCTGGCGCAGGCGGCAGGGCGGGGCACCATCACGCCGGAGACACCAGTCCCTTCCACTAGCCCCAAGGTGGGCTGATCCTTCTGGGACTTCCCTTTCTGAATTCAGGCCGGGATCCGGCTAGTTGTTCACCTGCCCCCGCGCCTGGGCGCCGGCTTTTGCCGGTGCGGCGTAAGCCTTCCTAATGCTCGCCACGGCAAGCTGGGCCATTGCCCTTTAGTGCCCATCCTAAAAACTCACCGCTGAGTACGCGGAGACCGCTGAGATAAAAGGAATCCAATACAAACTCTCTGCTTTCTTTGCGCTCTCTGCGGTTATTGGATAGGCGCTTATAGCTTTGCAGGATGCTCCTGAGCACATACCCACCTTGCTGCCTTGGTTTACAAATAAGTAACAAGTTTTTAACAACGACGTTACACTCCAGAAATGTTCTGGAAATACCTGCGTTACATACTTTAACTTGCCAACAAGTTCTGTTGGCGTCCACTTAACTTCATAATTTAGGATGATTACGTATTAGTAACCGGCGATAATGAGGTGGATGCAGTGAAGGAAGTCATTGCGATAGTCCGTCCGGAGCGGCGAGAGGCCACACTAAACGCCATGCGCAGCGTCGGCCTTGCAGAATTGCTCCATGTCCGTGTCATGGGCCGCGGACGCCAACAGGGCCTTCAGTACCTGCGCCGCGCCCAGGGTGAGCAGGAGGCAGGCATGGCCTTCCTTTCCAAGCGCCTCATGTCCTGGATGGTGCCCGATGACCAGGTGGAGCAAACAGTGCGTACCCTGCTGCGAATAAATCAGTCCGGCAACCACGGCGATGGCAAGATTTTTGTCTGCCCGGTGGAAGAAGCCTGAAGGCAGCCCTGGCAAATTACTGCTGAAGGGACGGGAGTGATACGACGTGGCCAAGCGCGAAGGCGTCAACTACCCCAAGTTTAAGGATCAGTTTGCGGTGATGGACTTTGAGGCGGAGCCGTTGCCCGTGCTGTCGCTGTTCCCAATGCCGCCGGCCAGCTATTTGGAAGACTGGCAGTTGACTTTCACCGACGTCAACAGCCAGCGGCGCGTGGTCACCGGTGCCCAACTCTTGAGTCTGCCCCGGGTGCATGGGCGCGTCCCCCTGGTATGCCAGATTTTTAACTGGTCTGAGGAGCCGGAGGTGGAGGGGGTGCGCCTGGTGGATGTGCTGGATGCCATCGGTGTAGACGCCCCGGATAGCGGCTATTTTGCCTTTCACTCCGCTGACGGCCTCTATTTTGAAGGGCTTCCCCGCACTATGGCCCGCGACCCCCGGGTGCTGCTGGTCTTTGGGCTGGCGGGCCGCCCGCTGCCCCGGGAGTACGGCGGCCCGGTGCGCTCGCTGGTGCCCTTCCTGCAAGGCTACAAGAGTGTCAAGTGGGTGCATCTGGTGCGGGCTTACCGCAAGGACCCGGTGGGCATCAAACGGCTGCTGGGCCAGAGCCGCACCGCAGTGCTGGGTTCAGTGGGCCAGGAATTGGCTGGCGTGGTAGTGGGCCGCATGGGCGACGGCGACAGCACCCTGGAGGTATGAACGTGGGGCACCGTCCAACGCTTATAGCCTCTTTCCTGCATTTTGACGTCAGTTTCATGCTCTGGGTGCTGCTGGGCGCACTGGGCGTGTATATTGCCGAGAGCTTGGGACTTACGTCGGCGCAGAAGGGCCTCATGGTGGCGGTGCCCATCCTCAGCGGGGCGCTGCTGCGAATACCTCTGGGATTGCTTAGTGACCGCTTTGGTGGAAGGCGCATTGGCGCCGGATTGCTGGTCTTCCTGTTTTTGCCTTTGACCCTGGGCTGGCGGATGGGCGACAGTCTTCCGGCGCTGCTGGGCATTGGCCTTATGCTGGGGGCGGCAGGCGCGTCCTTTGCCGTGGCATTGCCCCTGGCCAGCCGGTGGTATCCCAAGGAGCGGCAGGGCCTGGTCATGGGAATAGCCGCCGCGGGCAACAGCGGCACGGTCATCGCTAACTTGCTGGCGCCGCGGCTGGCTGCTTTAGTTGGATGGCACAACGTGCTGGCGCTGGCCATGCTGCCCCTGGCGGTGGTCTTGCTGGCCTTCGTGCTTATGGCCAAGGAACAACAGCAAGTTGCATCCCAAAGGTGCCCTGCCCTTGCTGCTGGCGGCCCAAAGTTCTTGGCCCTGAAACAAGCGGACCTCTGGTGGTTCTGCCTGTTCTACAGCGTCACCTTCGGAGGCTACGTAGGGCTGAGCAGTTTCCTGCCCATTTTCCTTAGAGACCAGTACCACGTTGCGCCAGTGACCGCTGGTTACCTGACTGCCGCTGCTGCGGTAGTAGGCAGCGGCCTGCGCCCGGCGGGCGGCTATCTGTCCGACAAATTTGGCGGCGTGGCCATGCTCACCGCCCTGCTGCTGGGCATCAGCCTGGTGTATGTGCTAGCCAGCCGCCTGCCCGCCCTGGGCATCATGATGGTTCTGATCATCGCCGGGATGGCCTGCCTGGGCATGGGCAACGGCGCAGTTTTCCAGTTGGTGCCTCAGCGGTTCTCTGGGGAAATTGGCCTGGCCACTGGAATTATCGGGGCCTTTGGCGGCTTGGGCGGTTTCTTCCTTCCCAATTTGCTGGGGAATGCCAGGGAAGTTAGCGGCTCCTTTGGGCCGGGTTTGCTGGTGCTGGCGGGGGCTGCCTTGACCGCACTGGTGGCGTTGCGAGTCCTGGTGCTGGTGGAAAACGGCTGGCGCCGGGCCTGGGCGCAGCCTACCCCGGCGCCTGAAGCAGTGCCGGGGAGAGTCATTATGGTCCCTTACCTGCAACCCTAGTTGAGCACTCTGGGAGGGCGGAAAGGAGGCGCACTATGAAACCCGGCAACAACCCCATGGAAAAAATCAAGGCTGAGAAAGATGGCCTGGACATTCTCCAGGAGATTGACGAACTGGCCGCCAAACACGGCGGCTGGGAGACCCTGGATCCCGGCGACCGGGAGCGCCTCAAATGGATTGGCACTTTCTTCCGCAAACCCACCCCTGGGCTGTTCATGATGCGGATACGCATCACCAACGGCCAGGCTACCAGCGCCCAGTTGCGCGCTTTGGCGGACATTGCCCAGCGGTTGGGCAACGGGGTGCTGGACTTGACTACCCGCCAGCAGGCGCAGCTCCGCGCGGTCAAAATCCAGGATGTGCCTCAAATCATTCAGGCGCTGCAAGGGGTGGATCTGACCTCCTTGCAGACCGGCCTGGATAACATCCGCAACATTAGCTGCTGTCCGCTTTCCGGCCTCACTGCCAACGAGTTGCTGGACGCTTCGCCCGTGGGCGTTGAATACACGCGGATGTTTCTGAACAACAAGGAGTTCTCCAACCTGCCCCGCAAGTTCAACGTGACCATTACCGGGTGCCTGGAAAACTGCACCCATGCCGAGACCCAGGACCTGGGTATGACGCCGGCCGTGCGCACCTCCGACGGCCAGCCCGGTTTCAACGTGGTGGCGGGGGGCAAAATGGGTTCCGGCGGTATGACCGTAGCCCAACCCCTGGACATTTTTGTCACGCCCCAAAACGCGGCACGGCTGGCGGCCCAGGTCACTCTGCTGTTCCGGGACGAAGGCGTGCGGGAGCAACGAAACAAGGTGCGGCTGGCCTTTCTCATCCAGGCCTGGGGTGTGGACAAGTTCCGGGCAGCCCTGGAGGACCGCTGGGGGCTTCCCCTGGAGCGGGCCGGCCGGGATGTGCGCCATGCTGTTCACACGGACCACCTGGGCGTGCAGCGGCAGAAGCAGCCTGGCATGTATTCCGTGGGCCTGTGTGTGCCCACGGGCCGCATAACCAGCGAACGGATGCAGGAGTTGGCTCTTCTGGCCGATAGATACGGCAGCGGCCACGTACGTTTGACCAACGCCCAGAACGCTATTCTGGTCAACGTGCCCCAGCATCGCCTGACCGCCCTGCTGTCCGAGCCGCTGCTGCGCGAGTTGTCGCCGGTGCCTTCCGCCTTCCATCGTGGGCTGGTTACCTGCACCGGCGTGGATTACTGCAACCTGGCCTTGATTGAGACTAAGGGCACTGGCCTGGCCTTGTCCAACGCCCTGGCCCGGCGGTTTCCCGGTGCATCCAACCTTACCATGCACTGGTCGGGGTGTCCTGCCGGATGCGGCAACCATCAAGCGGCGGATGTGGGGTTCCAGGGGGCCAAGGCGCGGGTCAACGGCCAGGTGGTGGATGCAGTAAGCATATTTGTGGGCGGCCGCACCGGCACCGAGCCCAAGCCTGGCGAAAAAATCATGGAACTGATACCCGTAGATATGCTGGAAGAGGTTGTGCCCGTCGTTCTGCGGCACCTGGAGGTGCTGAAAAAGGTTACCCGGGATTCCGAGGCTGAGTCCCGTGTTTTGATGGTCCCGGTGCTGGTTTAACACCAGCAACAGCGATCGCATGACCGTTCCGCCTGGGTATTTGAATAGCTTGTGTATAAGGAGGCCAGCCATGAAGATGATACGTGCGGTGGTCCGCCCGGAAAAAGAGGAAGCCGTAGGTGCAGCCCTGGCCAAGGCTGGGTTCCCGGCGCTTACCAAATGGGATGTGGTGGGGCGGGGCAAGCAACAGGGCATTCAAGTGGGCAGCCACATTTATGATGAGCTGGCCAAGTCCCTGGTGCTAATAGTGGTCAATGATGACCAGGTGGAAAAGGCAGCCAAGGTGATTCATGATGCAGCCTTCTCCAGATATCCGGGCGACGGCAAAATCTTCGTCACGCCGGTGGATACCGCTTATACCATCCGCACTGGCAAGTCAGAGCTTTAGAGTGCCTAACAAAATGAAGGATGTCATTCTGAGGAGTCCCGATGCTATCGGGACTGCAAAGAAGCTGGGGTGGGGCAAGCGCCCACCACCCCAGACCCTTCGTCCTTCAGCCGAAGGACTCAGGGTGACAACTTCGGCATTTTGTTAGGGGTTTTTATTCACCTTCCCGGGCGGCGGGTGCGCCACTGGGAAGGGCCGCTACTGGCCCAGCAACATTCCAAGAAAGAGAGCGCCCCTGTGTGCCAGGAGGCGCTCCTTGACGTATAGTCACCGGCTATTGCACCAGCAGGCCGGCGCATTCTCCAGGCGCGCCAACGAACCCCAGGGCGGTAGCCGCTGCGTTGGGGATGTACTGCACCTTGAAGGAGTAGGTCCCCACCGCCAGCGGGCCATAGTTGCTGGACTGGGCGGTTGTGACACCGCTGCCGCCGCTAAGGGCCACTGTTTGCATGGAGGCAGGCCGGACATTGCAGCTTGAGGTGCCTGTGAAGTATGCAATACTCACGCTGCCCGTTGGCGTCGCCGATGGGTCGCTACTGGTGATTGTGGCCTTGACATAGACGGAGGACCCGGAGGCCACTACCTTCACGTTGCAGTTGTTGAAATTGCACAAAGCCGTGGCCGGAGGAACTGCCAGGACCTCCGTGCCCACAGTGGCCACTGGCGGCGGCACAATGGTGAAGGAATAAACAAACGGGGCCATGACGTTGCCCGCCAGGCCCCCGGCTTCCACGGTCACATCCACTACCTGGGAATTGGCAAAGTTAACGGCTGGGTCGTAGGTCAGCGTGTAATCCGCCGCCGAGCCGGTGATGGCTGGTGACACCACGGTTCCTTCCACCGTCATCTTCAGGCTGGAGAGGTTGACCCCTGCGGCCAAGTCTTTCACGTGCACCACAATGTTGGTGTAAACGGGTACGTTGGTGGCTCCCGGCAGCGGGTCGTGGCCCGAGGTGAAGGGCGGGGTTACGTCCAGCACCGTGACCACTGCGGTGTCGCATCCTGCGCCGCCGTTGTTGTCGGTTACGCAAACGGCGGCGTTAAACGCGCCTATGGAGTTGTAAGTATGGCTCAAGGCAAAGGTCTTGCTGGCCGTCAGGGTCAACGGCTGAATGCCTGAGCCGTCGCCGTAGTCCACGGTGGCTGTCCAGGTATCACTGCCGGCGTCAGTAAAGGAGCCGGAACTGGAAAAAGCGGCACCCTGGTTGATGGTGGCATCGGGGCCTGCGTTCACCACCGGCGCCACGTTGGCAACCACTACTGAGGCAGTGTCTGTCCCGCTTTTGCCCAGGGTGTTGGTGACTTTCAGCCCTATGCTGAAAGTCCCGTTGTCGGAAAATACCACTGCTACCGTAATTCCGGTGGCATCATCGTATAGATTGTCGTTGTCCAGGTCCCACAGGTAGGTTAAAGCGCTGCCGCCGGGTTCGCTCGATCCTGTGCCAGTGACGGTCACGGCGCTGCCTTCAGCTCCAGCATAAGGTCCGACAGCCTCTGCAGTGGGTGGCGGCAGGGGAGTTGGCGTCGGCGCCGGAGTAGGCGTCGGCCCCCCCTGCGACTCCGCCGCAGTTGGTGGCGCCGCTGTCGGTGAAGGTCTTGCCCGCCACCGGAATAAATTGCCAGTCGTAGCTGGTGGGGTGCAGCGTAAGTTTGAGCACGCCGTGAGTATTGGCGTTACGGACCTCGCTATTGGGCAAAACAGTGCCAATGCGCGACAGTCCAGCTCCGCCGGTGCCTACGGTAATCTGCCGGAAGCCGTTTACGGGGTCGGCTTGGCCTGCCGGGTTCTGCAGGCCAAATCGCTCGTAGATGTGTTCATGGGCATTGAGCACCACGTCCACACCGTTGTCGTAAAGAATCTGGAGCATCGGAATGATGTTGGGATTGACGCCGCCATGGGTGGTGCCGGAGCTGAAGGCCGGGACGTGCCAATAGGCCAGCAAGCACTGAGACCTGCTGCGGCCCGCCAGGTCGCTGAGCAGCCAGCTGGTTTGAGCAGAACTGGGGCTGCTGAGGGAGACCACGTGCCATGCGCCCAGGTCGTAACTGTAGTAACCCAGCCCGTTTGGACCTGCGTTGGCCCCGAAATAGGTATAGTAGGGCACGCCGCCGGTGCCTTGCATATCGTGGTTGCCCGGGGCAGGCTGGGTGCGGGCCTTGTGGCGTCCCCACACCGGGTCATAACAGTTGTTAAAGTTGTCGGTAGTGCCGCTGGGGTACACATGGTCCCCCAAGGTAAGCACAGTGCCCGGAATACTGTCCACCAGTGTGGCGGTGGCTGAGTCGGTGGTGAAGTTACAGCCCGCAATGTCACCGGCTGCCACCACCACTGGGTCGGTCACTTGGCCGGGCGCCTGACTGGCGGCGAAATTGTCAAACACCTTGAGGGAATTGTAGGCAGTCGGGAGTTGGTACAGCACGCCAAACAAACTGGCCAGCAGCACCAGCGCTGCAACAGGCCACCAACGCCGCAATCGCATAAACAGCATCACCCTTACCCTTCCTCTTGCTTAATTAACAACGATAACTAGAGCAAATTGCCGGACTCCGAGACGCCATGGGTTATTATACTTCGATACAGTATGTGAGGTCAGTACCCAAACGGTGAATGTATGGAGTACCATCTGTCACGGAATGACTACCTTCTCCCTTGGATTTGCGGTAAACTGCGGCGGCGGTGCAAGCGTAAGTCTGCGCCGGGAGTTATTACATGAAAATTACGGCTATCGAGTGCTTTATCCTGGACAAGCAGTTCCCCTTCGTCAAGGTGCATACCGATGAAGGGATAACCGGCATCGGAGAAATCTTCCGGCGCAATGCCGCCATCTACAAGACTGCGGCAGAGAGCGTGCTGGCGCCCTGCCTCATCGGCAAAGACCCCCTCAATGCGGAGGGCCTTTGGCAAGAGATGTCCCGCGCGGGCGTGGCCATAGACACCCGCAGCGCGGTCTATTGCGCCATGGCGGGCATAGATATTGCCCTCTGGGATATCCGCGGCAAGGCCTGGGGTGTGCCGATTTACCAGTTGCTGGGCGGCAAAGTCCGGGACAAAATTCCAGTGTACGCCAGTTCGCTGGCGCGCACTCTGACGCCGGTGGAAGAAGCGAAACGCGCCGCCCATTTTGCCGAGCTGGGGTTCCGAGGGTACAAGCTGCACAACGCCGTGGCCGCCGCCCTGGACGACCCGCGAGAGACGGTAGTGGCCAGTGTGCGCGAGGTGCGCCGGGCAGTGGGCGACGGGTATCCAATCCTGGTGGACGTGAACGGGGCATTCTCCGCCCACCGGGCCATTGAAATTGGCAAGCAGTTGCAGGACCTGGGCACCTTTCACTTTGAGGAGCCGTGTCCCAACTACGACCTGGAAGGTCTTGCCCAGGTGGCGGGGGCGCTGTCTATGCCCATCGCCTCAGGCGAATGCATTTACACGCGCCGCGACTTTGCCGACCTGATTCTTAAAGGCCAGGTGGACATTGTCCAGCCAGACATTGTAAAGGCGGGCGGCTTCACCGAGATGCAGAAAATTGCGGCGGTGGCTTCCACTTTCCGACGGCCCATCACCGTGCATAATGTCCAGCCCACCATCTGCACCGTGGCCCACCTGCATTTTTGCGCCAACCAGGCCAACGTGGTGTATTCCCAGGAGTACGTCATAGAACAGGTGTCCATCCGGGACCAGCGGCCTATCCTCAAGACGCCAATGGAAGTCAAGGACGGCTACCTGGCGGTGCCCGAAGGCCCTGGTTTGGGCGTAGAATTGGATGAGGCGGCTTTCAGTTACTGGGCGTCGGTCTAAAAGCTTGTATCAGAAGGAGACCGCTCATGGTGAGCCCGTCGAACCATGAGCGGTGCGGATACGCTCCGCCCCTTCGGCTGGCTCATGGCAAGCTCAGAGCTTGTCGAAGAGCGGACCAGTGAACTAATGCAACTTCCAGATGGGTTCATCCTTGGCAACAATCATCTAAAGTACTGGCTGGAGCGGAAGAAATGGAGACGGCCACACTGGGCGGTGGATGCTTCTGGTGCGTTGAAGCGGCCTTCAATGAGTTGAAGGGCGTACAACAGGCGCTGTCAGGCTACTCTGGCGGAACGGTGGCAAATCCTACATACCGCCAGGTCTGCACGGGCGGGACCGGCCACGCCGAAGTGGTGCAAGTGACTTTCGATCCCCAGGTGATTTCCTACCAGGAAATCCTGGAGGTCTTTTTCTCGGTGCATGACCCTACCACGTTGAACCGCCAGGGCAATGACGTGGGCACTCAATACCGCTCCGTCATTTTCTACCATAGCCCGGAGCAGAAGGCCACGGCGGAAGCGGTGGTGAAAGAGCTGGCGGCCGATCAGACCTGGCATGACCCCATTGTCACGCAGATTGTTCCTTTCAAGGAATTCTTTGTGGCCGAGGACTACCACCAGGAGTACTACCGGCTGAACGGCCAGCAGCCCTACTGCCAGTTTGTTATATCCCCCAAAATGGCCAAATTCCGCAAGACGTACCGGGAAAAGCTGAAGCGCTAGCTCCCCTCAAAGAAGCGCCGCGGGTTCTCCACGGTAATCTGTTGAATGACCTGGCTGGATACGCCCAACTCCCGCAGCCGGGGCAGCACTTTCTTGGAGATAAAGGTGTAGCCGTCTGGATTCAGTCTGCGGCGTTCTTCCTGCATCTCCGGGCTGTGGCGGGCCTTGGGCACTGAGTAATCGTGGGACAGCATGATGCGGTGGGCGTAGCCTGCATCTATAAGCTGCTTGGCAACTTCGGTGCGTTGCTCCCACTTGGGCGTCCCGGCAATGCGGCCCCCGGGATATCTGTCCAGGCCCAGCCAGACTCCCTTCTCCAGCAGCCCCAGCAAGTAGCTCAGGTCGGTGTCGTCGTTGCTGTGGCCAATATACACTCGGTTCAGGTCCACCCCCTCCTCCTCCAGAATACGCACCTGCTGTTCCCCCACCCGGTCGGGAGACCAGGTATGGGTTGAAATTGGCGTGCCGGTGCGCAGGTGGGTCCGGGCTGCGGCGCGCAGAATCACCTCCTGCGGGGGAGTTATCCCTCCCCGGTCGCTGGCCACCTTGATAATGCCTGCCTTGATGCCGGTGCCTTCAATTCCTTCTTCAATTTCCCTGACATAAAGGGGGACGATTAAATCAGGCGACACTTCGCCGAAGGAGCGCGGCACCGACAGGTGGTTGCCCGTGGCGGCGATTATCTGCAACCTGGTCTTTTGTGACACTTCCTCAATCATTCGGATGTCCCGTCCCAGGTCGAAGGTGGTCACATCCACCACCGTGCGGACTCCCAGGTCGTAGGCTGCCTTGAACGCCGCCACCGACTGCTCGATGATGCCCGCCCGGTCAACAAACTCCGGGTAAGTGTGACGCAGGCCGGCGGAGTTGGTGCCCACGTGCTCGTGGCTCAGGGTGTACCCCATGTTTGCGGTATCTATTGGCCCCAGAACTGTGTTTATGGTTGCCATACTTAACGCTCCTTGCTGGTTTCAGAAGGTGTCTACAAAGGCACATCATTGGCCATTGCGAGCGAAGCCATGCAATCTCTCCTCTTAAAGCAGGATTGCATTGGGGTTGCGCCCCTCGCAACGACTTTTTAAACATGCCCTCAGGCAGAGATATTCTAACGCACCTGGCGGGGAACGCCAGGCCAGGCTGGACTTTTCTGGCGCTTGTTGCGGCCTTGATTTTCCCGTAACTTGCCTTAAGATATCGGAGAAATCCGTCGCAAATTATGCGGCGAGAGGATGAGGAGGTCCTGGCATGGCAACCAAGATAGCTGGCGAGACCTACTTGGGCGACGCTCTGCACCTTCCCCTGTCTCAGGATGGACAGGTATCGGCGTATGTATGGCCAATGCGCGTTCTCAAGACCGGATGCGGCGGTCCCACCATCGGCGTAGAAGTGGGCAATGAGGAAGTCCTGCGCTGGGACTGCCACGACCAGCCCGGCCATTGGCACCGCGGCGGCTATGACAAGCTGGGCGCCCGCGGTTCCCATGTGGAGTTTCCCGAAGGCGTGCATGAAGCTGGCAAGCAGGTGACCTGGGCGCTGGGCCAGATTACCAAGTCCAGTGGCGAGCTTCTTACCGAAGCTGGCTTTGGCCAGGCCGCAACCCTGCTGGACCCGGCCCTGGTCAAGGCCGCCATCACCAAGATTAAGCGGCACATCCGCAACCAGGGCGACCTGAAGTCCGTCGCCATCGAAAAGAAGCTGCTCAAGGTCTAGGGGCAGCAGCAGACTGGCCAGGATGCCTGTGCGCCGCAAGTGGGGAATGCCGGAGGAAGTTTGGTGGCTGAGCGTATTGCTCGGCATGGCCATCAGCCCCATTCTGTTGGCCTCAACGGTGGTCGTGGCGGACAAGGCCATCCTGTCCAGTTCTTCATACAGCCGGCAGTACCGTGCACCTGGCGGAGGCGCTCCAGTGCCAGGCGGGCTGCTGCCCAGTTCTGGCGCGGCCTCCGCCGGTTTGCCAACGCCCGTTTCCGGACAAAGCGGCGGCCACGGATTGGGAGCAGGTAGTTCTCCATCGGCGCCTGCCCAATCCAGCGGTGCGCCACTGGCCGCCACTTCCGTTGCGACGCCTGCCGCCACCGTCGCGGTTACACCCGCGCCTACCAGCACTACGGTGGCGGCGCCGCGCGCAAGTTTGCCGCCCCTGGATTGCAGCAACGAGCCGGACTTACGGTCCACGGAAGGCGCGGTTGTCACTTCTGTGGAGTTCACCAACGGGTCTACCAAACCCGTGCGGGTTTACTGGCTAGACTACAGCGGGCAGGCCAGCTCTACCAGACCTTGCCTACCACCGCCCACTATGTCCAAAGCACCTGGGTCACTCACCCCTGGGTGGTGACGGACTTGAACGGGCGGTGCCTGGCTATTTACCTGGCGGTGGCTCAGCCGGGGAGCGTTGCACTAAAATAACCGCTGGCGATGACCGCCAAGATATATGCTCTTCATTGGAGTATTAGGGTGATAAGAAGCTACCAGGGCAAGACTCCCAAGGTGCATCCCACTGCCTGGGTCAGTGAAGCGGCGTACGTAATCGGCGACGTGGAAATCGGAGAGTATTCCAGCGTTTGGCCTGGCACAGTAATCCGGGCCGACACGGTAAAAATAACCCTGGGGAAGTATGTGGACATCCAGGACAATTGCGTAATTCACGGTGACACCGATTCCTACTATGGTGACTACGTTACCCTGGGGCACGGAGTCACCTGCCACGCCAAAAACATCAGCAACCACTGCCTCATAGGCAACGGCGCCACTCTTAACGATGGTGTAATTCTGGGGGAGTATTCCATTGTGGCCAGTGGTTCCGTGGTCTTGGAAAGGAAGGAGTTCCCCGCCAGGTCATTTGTGGTGGGCGTCCCTGCCGCCGCCAGAGAGGAGCCAACCAACGAGCGGCACCATCAAATGATACAGCGCACCGCCGAGAACTATGCCCGCAAGGCGCAACTATTCAAGGCCGAAGGGCTGGGCGGCACTGAAGTGGAGGGCGGCAGCTAATCAGTCCTCCTGCCTCCTGCACCCCTGGGGCTGACCATTTCCGGGCACGAAAACCCCCAGCCGTTGAAGAACGGGCTGGGGGTTTTGAGTTAGGAGCCGCAGTCGTACCAGAAAGGGTTCTTAGCTGGCTGGGATCAGTTCGGCGGCCACCATTAGCCAGTGGGTAGCATTATCCCAGCTCATGTCCGCCACCTGGCTGAAGTTGTTGCGATTGCCAAGGTTCTGGACCTGAATTCGTTAATCGCAGATACATCCAGAATGTTGAACAGGGTTATCGGTGATGAGGTGGAACTGACCACAGACCTGTCCCCCAACTTGGGCCTGGTCAAGATAGATTCCGGCCAATTTGTCCAGGTTATCATTAACATGGCTATCAACGCCAGAGATGCCATGCCGCAAGGCGGCAAGCTGAGAATCTCCACCAAGAGCGTCATCATTCAGCAGGGACAAGCTTCCCAGCTTCATATACTGGCGCCTGGAAAATATGTGGCCGTCACTATAGCGGACACCGGCGCTGGCATGACTGAGGAAGTCAAAGCCCACCTGTTTGAGCCCTTCTTCACCACCAAGGAACTGGGCAAAGGAACTGGTCTGGGGCTGTCCACTTGCTACGGGATTATCCGGCAGGCGGGCGGGCATATTGAAGTCGCCAGCGAGCCGGGGCAAGGCGCAGCCTTCACCATCTACTTGCCAACCGTCAGTGCTGTGGCAGAGAGGACTACCGACGCTCCTCAAGCGGCTCCCCGGCCGCCGGCCTGGGAGACCGTCCTTCTGGTGGAGGACGATCCCAACGTCCGGAAATTTGTGGGAGGGTGCCTCCGCCTGGAAGGGTATGAGGTCATTGAAGCGGTCAACGGCGTAGAGGCGTTGTCCGTGATGGGAAACCATCCTGACAAGCCAATCCATGTTTTGGTTACTGACGTGGCAATGCCACGCATGGGGGGACAGGAGTTGGCCCAGCAGCTTCAGATCGCTCAGCCGGGTGTCAAGGTGCTGTTCATCTCGGGCCATGCTGTGAGCGGTAGCGCAGCTGGCAATGCCGCCGCGCCTGGGACAGACGTGCTGCTGAAGCCTTTTTTGCCAGATGTCTTGGCGCGCAAGATCCGCGAGTTGTTGGATAAGCCGGATGCACTCGCCCATTCTGTGGCTGCAGAAGTGCGGACTTCCCGCGTTTCTCCTCAGTAGTCCAAAGTCCGTCTGTCTTAAATCCGTGCTGGGAGCCACTGGTTCTTGCCCCTGGCCTGCAACCGTCCCTGCCACCGGTGGGGTCAACCCTAGTGTGTGCCGGGAGCAGTTCTACCTTATTCCGACAATGATTTGCTCCATTGAGTAGTGTATCAGTTTGCTTAAGGCCTCAACTTGTCACACCGGCCTTCGCCGGTGTCCAGATACAGAATAGATACAATTCTCTACTGGATTCCGGCTTCCGCCGGAATGACGAAGGGCTAATTGATACACTACCATCCATTGGTGTTTCTTGCTTCTGTCCTGGCAATAGCAGTGTAAAACGTGGTAGTGGCGTAGGCTTGCTTGACTGATTAGATAGCTGCCGGGGCCAGAGGGAGCTTGTTCACGTAAGGACGGATGACACGGATGTGTCCTCTGGCATATACTGAGCTTCGTTAGGTAGTGTTGGCCAAGACTGGCTGAAGCTCGTTCCAATGGCAAAGAGCCAGGATAAAGGCGGTCTGGAGGAAACGCATTTGGGCCGTGTTCATGTAGGCGTCCTGGTCATTCTAGCGTTTCTGGCCCCGGTCATACTGGCGGCCTGCAAAACTTCCCAGGCTGCGCCCCCGCCTGCGGCTTCCGCTGGAGCGCGCCAATCGCCATCGGTGGCCGTACGGGTAGCGCCCGCCGTCATGGGCAGCATTGCCGTAGGATCAGAGTATCCCGCCACTGTGAATGCCCGCGATCAGGTTAATCTGGCGCCCTTGTCCACCGGGCGGCTGGACAAACTCCACGTGGACGTGGGTTCAGAAGTCCGGAAAGGCCAGGTAATCGCTGAACTGAGCCACGGTACTTTGGACGCTCAGTTGCAGCAAGCTCAGGCGGGCGTGCGCAATGCCCAGGCCAAGCTTGCCGCGGTAAAGGCCGCCATCGGCCCCAACCAGCTTAAAGCCCAGGCGCAGTTGGATGCCGCCAGGGCCAAACTCCAGCAGTTGGCGGCGCCTTCGGCGTTGGAGCTTCAGTCCCAGGAAAGCCAGGTGGCCAAGGCCAGGGCCGATGTGGAAAGCGCACAGCTGAAACTCTACCAGCTCCAGCACCCGTCGGCGGCTGACCTGGCCGATGCTATCTCTGATGTGGCGGAAGCCCAGAGCAAGCTCGGTGATGCCCAGGCCAATACTAATGCCGCCATATCTCACCACCTGAAATCCACCTCTCTGGGCGCAGACGTGCGGAACTGGTGGCAGCTTCTACTGGACTCACGGGAAGTCCTGGCAGCCAATAAAATAACCATCCTGAATTTGCCTCAGGTCTTTGGCTTGCAGCTTTCGTCTGCCGATGTAGCTGCCGCCCAGGAACTGGCGGAATCCAGCCAGCATACTATCGCCGCGCTATTGGGGAATATCTACGCATCGTCCTTGATGCCCCAGAAGGTGCAGACCGCAATGTGGGCGGAGGCATCGGCAGAAGCGACGCTGAACGACGCCAGGGCAGCCCTGGAAACCTTGCAAAGCCCCAGCGTGACGGACATCGCCCTGGCCCAAGCAGACGTGGACTTTGCTGAGGCTGACCTGGCATCGGCAGAAGCCAAGCTGGCCTTGCTGAAGTCTCCCAGCATGGCGGACATCTCCGCGGCCCAGTCGGCCGTGGCTGCCGCCGAATATACTTTCGCGCTGAGCCAAGACTCCTTCGTCCAGCAAGATATTGCTGCCGCCCAGGCCCAGGTGGACCAGGCCCAGGCCCAGGCAGACCTGGTGCAGCACCAGTTGGCGGACCTCCAGTTGCTGGCCCCCTTCGACGGCTTTATAACCCAGCGCTTTCTGGCGCCGGGAGCGTTGGCCGCCACGCAGTCTCCCATTGTCACCCTGGCAGGAAAGGACATGGTCATCTCTCTGCGAGTGGAAGAGAGCAAAATCGGCTCACTTCAGCCGGGCCAGCGCGTCGCCTTTACCAGTCCAGCCATTACCGGCGGTCCAGTCCAGTTGGGGGTGGAGCGCATTGCCCCCGCCGCCGACGAGAAGTCGCACACCTTCCAGGTACAGTTGACGCCCTTGGCTGGGGCTCCTGTCCTGAAACCAGGCATGTCCGGCCAGGTGGACATACTGGATGGCCGAGATAACGCAGTCTTGGTGCCCAAAGAAGCAGTGGTGCGGGGCGACGGTCAAAGCTATATTTTTATTGTGCAGGAAGGGAAAGCCCGGCGTCAGAAGGTGGACGCAGGGCTGGTTGACTCCAAAAATACCGAAGTCCGGCAGGGCGTCAACGCCGGAGACCGGGTGGTGGTGGCGGGCCAGAACTTGCTTAAGGACGGCGACCGTGTCTCGGTGGAAGGGGCCACAGAACGGCAGCGTCCGCCCGGCTAAAATCTTGGTGAGAGGCTGGCTGTGGGCATAACCCAGTTTGCCATCAAACGTCCTGTAACCATCGCCATGTTCATTTTGGGCATGGTGCTCATTGGCATCATGGCCTATGACCGGCTCCAGGTTAGCCGCCTCCCAAATATCACATTTCCGGTAGTCACCATCCAGGTAGGGTATCCGGGGGCTTCTGCCCGGGATGCCGAGCAACTGGTGGCCCGGCCCATTGAACAGGCGGTCAACGGCCTGGCGGGCTTGCAGGACATAACTTCCACATCTACGGAAGGCCGGGCCACTATAAGGCTAACCCTGGCCGACAACGCTGACCTGAACCAGGCGGTGGGTGAGGTGGACCGCATCATGTCCTCCATCCGCAGCCGCCTGCCTGATGACATTGACCCCCCCAACGTCATCCGCGCCGATATTAACGCCCAGCCCATTATGAACATCTCCCTTTCGGGAGACGTTTCCCTGGGCCAGCTATACACCCTGGCTACCGAGCGCATTGCGCCAAGGCTCCAGTCAGTGGAGGGTGTGGCCCAGGTCAACGTGTCTGGCGGGCTGCGTCCAGAAGTCCAGGTACTGGTAGATCCCACCAAACTGCAAGCCTATGGCCTGACCCTGCAGCAAGTGCAGACCGCCTTGTCCCAGAGCAACCTCAACAGTCCCGGCGGCACTGTGTACCAGGGAGTAACCCAGTTTGATGTGCGCACCTCCGCTTCCCTGGACAGTGTGGACCAGTTTAGGGACATAGTGGTGAGTTCTGGGCCTGCTGGCAGCGTTTACTTGCGGGACGTGGCGCGGGTGGAGGACACGTTTGCGCCCCAACGGACAATGCAGCGGTTCAACGGCCAGCCCAGTGTAGGGTTGTCCATTGTCCAGCAGAGCGGGGCTAACGCGGTGCAGACCGTGGAACTGGTTAGGGAGGAGTTGGAACGCCTGGAACCTACCTTGCCCGCCAGCGCGGAGTTCCACGTGACCAACGACGCCAGCCGGTTCACCAAGGCTTCCATTCATGCGGTGCAGACTGACTTGCTGATTGCGGTGGTGCTGTGCGGGCTGGTGCTGCTGGTCTTTTTACACGCCTGGCGCAACACCGTCATTGTATTGCTGGCCATACCTACGTCCCTCATTTCTACTTTCCTGGTCATGTATCTGCTCCACTTCAGCCTCAACACCATCTCCTTGATGGCCCTGGCTTTACTGGTGGGCATTCTGGTGGATGACTCCATTGTGGTGTTGGAAAACATCCACCGCCACCGTCAGCTGGGGGAAGAGCCTTTGCTGGCCGCAGTGAAGGGCCGGAACGAAATAGGTGCCGCCGCCATTGCCATCACTCTCACCGATGTGGTGGTGTTCCTGCCCATCGCATTTATTTCCGGATCCCTGGGCCAGCTCCTGCGGGAATTTGGCCTGACGGTGGTGGCGGCAACCCTTTTCTCCCTGTTCATTTCCTTCACCCTGACCCCCATGCTGGCGGCCCACTGGCTAAAACCGGAGAAGTTCAACCTCCGCCGCCGGGATGCTGCCGCAAGGCAATACCTTGACCTGGGCAGGTTTGGCGAGGCGTGGGATGCGAGCCTGGACCGGCTGGCCAGGCACTATCAGGAGGTGTTGCGCTGGGCGCTGGGCCATCCCCTGGTGGTCCTGCTGGCGGGAGGCGCTGCGCTGGGCACAGCCATTGCTTTTATTCCCCTGCATATCCTGGGCACCGAGTACACGCCGGTGGAGGATGATAACCAGTTCAACGTTCAAGTGCAGATGCCGCCCGGCACTTCATTGCAAGGCACCAGCGAGGCTATGACCAGGCTGGAAGCCAAGCTGATGGAACTGCCGGAAGTCCGGGGGGTGTTTGCCACGGTGGGCAGCAGCGGTCAGCGGGCCGATTCTGGCAGCATTAGCGTGCAGTTGGTGGATAAAGGGCAGCGGCAGCGCACCGCCACTGAGGTGCTCCAGGACGCCCGGCGCATTGGCCGCACCATTCCCGGAGCTTCGGTCAGCGGCAACGTCCCCAGCAGTTTGGGCGGCGGCGGTTCGCCCATCAGCATCCGCATCCTGGGCAGCGACTTTGACACCCTCAAGGAGGTGGCAGCCCAGGTGAGCGCCGTGGTGCGGGATACCCCCGGCGCCACCGATGTACGCTTCTCCGACCCGGCGGGTCTGCCGGAGGTGGATGCAGTGGTGGACTGGACGCGCATGGCGCCCCTGGGCATATCGGCATCCAGCGTGTCCGGGACCTTGCGCACTGCCGTCACCGGCAGCGTAGCAGGCCAGTTTGACCGTCCCGACGGCACCCAGAGCGACGTGCGGATGAAGATTGAGGGCGCCGACCATATGACCGTCGCTCACCTTGGCGCGCTGCCTATTTACTCTCCGGTTGCGGGAAGTTCGGTGCGCCTGGACCAGGTGGCCCGCCTGGAGCAGGTCTTGGGCCCCAGCCAGATTAACCGGGCCAGCCAGCAGCGCAGCCTTACCTTAAGCGCCAATGTCAGCGGGCGTTCTCTGGGCGAAGTGGCCCGGGATTTGGAGACCCAACTCCAGCAGATTCAACTGCCCCCTGGTTACCGGGTAGTGTTCACCGGCCAGGTGGACCGGCTCAACCAGACCTTCACATCCCTGCAGCAGACATTGATGCTATCGGCCCTGATGATTTACATGCTGCTGGCCGCCCTGTACGAAAGCCTGCTGCGCCCGCTGGCCATAATGTTTTCCATCCCCCTGGCCCTGGTGGGGGCCTTCACCGGCCTGCTGGTCAGCGGCAATACCATCAACCTGTTCTCCATGATCGGCATGATATTGCTGATGGCCCTGGTTGCCAAGAACGGCATCTTGCTGATTGACTACGCAGATACGCTGCACAAGCGCGGTGTGGCCCGCCGGGAGGCCATTCTGGAAGCCGGGGCCACCCGGCTGCGGCCTATATTGATGACTTCCTTCACCATCGTGTTTGCCATGATTCCCCTAGCTCTGAAGCTGGGGCCGGGGGCTGAGTCCCGCTCACCCATTGCAGTGGTGTTGATGGGGGGAGTCATCAGTTCCATGCTGCTGACCCTGGTGGTGGTGCCAGTGGCCTACGATCTGCTGGAAGAGGCTTTGGCGTGGGGGAAAAGAGCGCCTGCGTTGATGCGGGGGGCAGGCGCGCCAGCCCCGCGGTTGCCGCCCAGGTGCATGGCGGCGGCTTGAGTACGGCGCCTGGTGACGACGGTGACGATTAGGTCTGCTCCACCAGCCAGCGCAATAGCGCCTCCACTTCCTCCACAGAGTGTAGCTTGAGGTCAATGACCGCCAGAAAGTCTGGGCGGTTTTCTGCGTTTACTACACCGATGCCCAGAGTTTTGACATCCTCGGTTTCCCGCAGGGACCGCACCGCATAGAACGCGTCCATGTCGGTGATGTCATCGCCAAGATAGATGATGCCACGCAATTGGTGAGCCGCCATCAATGACCGCAGCACGGTGCCTTTGTTAATTGCCAGGGGCGGCCGCAGTTCCAGAACCCTCCGTCCTTCCGTTATTTTGAGCCCTCCTCGGTCTGCGAGAGAGACAGGTATCCCTAGACATGATGCAGACCTGCATAATGCAACCAGCCTTTGGGTAAGCTGGCGGAGCGAAAGCTGCCGGTTGGCGGTTTTGGCCGCCGCTCCACCGGTGATAAAGGCGTCCCCGTTGCGGGGACAGGCACTGGATTGGGGATTCAGTGCCTGGAGTAGCCTGGGATGCCTGCGCCTTCGGGCGGCGCGTCCAGGAGTTTCTGGACTCGGCCCCCAGCCAGTCGCACCAACTACGACTGGATGACATATCTTTATCCTCACATGAGTATAACCTGCATATTATGATATAACAGCCCCTGGAATGTGGTGCACTTACGGATGACTCATTGAAAATAGCAATCAATATGTAAAAAGTTAATCCTAATTTGCCGTACACTGGTCGGCGGCTCTGATGTTGGCATGGGATTAGGTGGCACATGCTGGGCCACTGCCGCGGGTGTGAATGGGAAAAACCCGTGACGGTGCTAGATTTGCCAAGGTGAACCTGCGTTGCAATTATGTATAATCGCCTAGGAGTATTGTCCACTTTCTTAGAATTTTCCCATTTACTTTTTGGCGGCCAGGGATTGTGGTCTCATGCCGCTGCTGCCGAAGGATTGTCTGCTTAGTGACTGACCGTCCTGATCTTACGCCCACAGAAGGGGACAGCGCCGTCCAGGTACAAGTGGACCACGGTTTATCCAGGCCGTTGGCCAGGGCAATTACCCTGGACAAGCAAGTGACCGCCCCTCCCAAAACATTGGGAGTTAACGGTGTCGCCCTGGGTTTCGCCCTGTTGATTTTGCTGGGTACGGTACTTCTTTCGTTGCCCGTGGCCCTAGCGCCAGGCACTGACTGGGATGTTTTGACTGCTTTTTTTACGGCTACCTCCGCCGTGTGTGGTGGGCTTGGTGGTGGTGGATACGGGCACGCACTGGAGCACCTTTGGTCAGGTAGTGATTATCACCTTGGTGCAGTTGGGCGGCCTGGGGGTAATGACCGCCTCCATGTTCATCCTCATTATCTTGCGAAGGCCCATATCATTCCGTGACCGCTTTGAACTAAGGGAGGTTTCTAAGGCCGGCGGGATCCAATCGGTGGCTGGCCTTATCTGGGCAACTGTGCTGGTGACCCTGCTTTTTGAAGCAGTGGGCGCGGCGGCTTTGTGGTACCGCATGGACGGTTTGGAGGGGAACCATAGGGCCATCGGGATGGGCGTATTTCATGCGGTGTCTGCCTTTAATAATGCCGGCTTCGATTTGATGCCGCCATTCACCAATTTGACAACTTACGCCACTGATCCTTTTTTCTTGCTGGTAACCGCCCTTCTGGTCTTTTTTGGCGGCATTGGCGCCCTGGTTCTGATGGACATTTTTAGCAAACGCACCTGGAAAGCCTTATCTCAAAATTCCAGAATTGTGCTAATTGCTTCGGGGATTTTGCTCCTCGTCGGGTTTCTGGGAATTCTCGCCACTGAGTTCACAAACCCCAAGACCTTGTTCCCCCTTAGCTGGCACGACAAGTTGGTCAACGCCTTTTTTCACTCAGTAACGGCCCGTACCGCAGGATTTGACTCACTGAGTGTGGCGGATTTCAAAGACGAGACCCAATTCTTACTTATGCTGTTGATGTATATCGGCGGAGCCACCGGTTCTACCGCCGGCGGTATTAAAGTCACTACTCTGGCAATTTTGGTGCTGGCTTCTCTGGCTGCAGTCCGCGGGTATGAACACGCTTCGGTTATGGGAGCACGGCTCAGCCACCGCCTGGTTTACCGGGCGATGTCGGTGGCGGTGCTCACGCTGTTTGTTATTTTCCTTGCGACTCTGGTGCTCACCGTCTCAGAAGAGTTCTTGTTCCGCCAAGTCCTGTTTGAGGTCGTATCGGCATTTGCCACGGTGGGCCTGACCACCGGCATAACCCCGGACTTGAGCCTGGTGGGAAAGCTGACCATCATAGTGGTCATGTACCTGGGCCGGCTGGGACCGTTGACTTTGGCCTATGCCCTGGCCCAACGCGCCAGGGAGCCCAGCTATCAGCTGCCGGAAAGGGAAATCGGCATTGGTTAGTCAGCAGAGGGAGGTGCCTCTTGGCAAAAAACGTGGTAATTGTTGGCTTGGGGCGGTTTGGGTCAGTCCTGTCGAAAGAGCTGACTCAGGCCGGCTATGACATTCTGGGCGTGGACCGGCGTCCCGACCGGGTGCGGGAAATGGGCCAGACAATTAGCAAGGCGGTGCAGGGAGAAGCCACCGATCCGGAGCTTTGGCGGGACATTCCTGTGAAGGGCGCGGACGCTGGAGTTGTAGCCTTCAGTTCCAGCGTGGAAGCCAATGTGCTGGCGGCGCTTCTGATGCGCCGGGCGGGGCTTAAGCACGTGGTGGCCGTTTCCCGCAGCGAACTGCACTCGGAAGTCTTGCAGGCCATTGGGGTGGACCAGATTGTGGAACCCCAGGTGGAAAGCGCCATGCGGCTGGCGCGAGCCTTTGGCACTAATATCAAGGACTATCTGGAAGTGACCAAGGGCTTTGGAATAGCCCGGATTCCGGCGGAGACCCACTGGAAGGGCGCTACCGTGCAGAAAGTCCAGCAGGATGAGGATGTGACGGTGCTGGCGCTGGTGCGGGGCCACCGGGTTTTGCTGGTGCCTTCGGAGAACGACAAGCTGAGTGAGGGGGATGTGCTAGTGCTGGCAGGCAAGGATGGAGACTTGCGGAAGCTGCCGAGTTAAGTGGCATGGACTGGGCGCGTGGAAGACGTGCGTGGTTTACTGACATGAGGCGACGCCAGTGACTAACCCGATGCTTGGCCTTGCTTTACTGATATTGCTGGCAAAAGTCCTTGAGGAAGTTGCCGCCCGTCTGCGCCAGCCGCCGCTGCTGGGCGACGTGGTGGCTGGACTCCCCATGGGACCGCTGGGATTTTCCGCGGTGCACCCCAGCGATGAGCTGGAGCTGTTCATAACTATCGGTATTTTCTTCCTGGTTGGTCTGGAAGAAATTGATGTAGCTGGGTTCTTGGCAAACTTGCGCACGCGGCTGTTTGTGGCCTCGGTGGCGGCGTTTGCCGCTCCCTTCGCACTGGTTATGGTGGTCTGCCGGTACTTTGGGCTGGGTTAGACGCCGGCCATAGCCATCAGTTCCGTGGCGGCCATTTCCAGCTTGAGCGTACTGGCCAAGGTGCTGGGGGATATGGGGCGGCTTCGGGACCACACCGGCTCCAGCTCTTTAGCATCACCGTCATTGTGGAGCTTTTGGGGCTGCTGATTGTCAGCGTGCTGACTTTCACCGCCGCGGGGGCCAGGAATTTGAGGCCCTGGAGCTTCTGTGGTTTGCGCTGGGAGTTGTAGGCTTTATGGTGGGCGGCTGGGTGCTGGGGCATTGGCTGGCGCCCCGGTTGCTGCGCCTGGCGTTGCGCTATACCAGCGCCCGGGAAATTCCCTTTGGCGTCCTGATGGGCATCCTGTTGCTCTTTGTATATTTCGGAGAGCTTAGCGGGGTCCACGGCACTATAGGCGCATTGTTGTTGGGCGTAGCAATGTCCAGGAGCGCCCACGAGTTCCACGCGGATGTGGTGAAGGGGTTCCGCAGCATTGTCTACGGGGTCTTTGTGACCATATTCTTCGCTGGCGCCTGGTTGCGCCTGGACCTCTCCTTTTTGCAGCTTTCTGGACTGGTGGTGGCCGGGCTCATTGGCGCAACCATCATCATCACAAATATATGCCCTGCCACCCCAAGTATAGCAGTATTTAACGATGTTACTCACCGAATATTGTCATATATTCACTTATTGGGACTATTTACTGAGAAGTGGAGTTATATTTGTCGTGCTTGTTGACCAGGAGATCTTACTGTGGAGCGGGGTGTCAACCTGACGGGGTGAGCAGAAGGGCGAGGGCAGCAACCTGTCCGAGTGGCGACGTGGCTTCAGTGGTCCCCTGGTGTTAGCCCCTTCTGGAAGGCGGAATGTCTACTCCCAGCAGGGCGCGCCGCGCCACCGCCCAGGCGCCGCGCAATACTCCTTGCGCCGATGCCGTGTCCGGAGCCAGCGTCTTTACCGCCATGCCCTGCCCGCCGGGCAGAAGACTGGCCCCGGCCGCAGCGTTGGGGCATCCGCCAACTGCGGCGCGGACCTGATGCAGCAGAAGCTCCGCATCCCCCGCCTGCGACACGACAATGAGGGTCCCCACGGCGTATCCGTGGCCCTGGGTTTGAATACCCAGCACGCCCCTGCCCAGGGGAGAGCGGGCTGCTGGCGAAAGGTCATAGCTTTCCCAGTACAGGATATGCCCTGCCGAGTCCTGCACCTCCAGCCGGTTTTGCAGCCGGGAATAGGCCAGGTTTTCCCCGCGGGCGGTCCGCCCCTGGGCCAGCGCCTCGCCGTAGATCAACGTGGCGCCTGGGGCTACTCTTATGTGTGTCTGCTGGCTTAGGCGGGCGCTCTGGAAGGGTATGAGCGGCTCTGGCATGTACTCTAGACAACTGTCCTGGCCAAGGGTTAGACAGGTGTCCAGGCGTGCGCTTCCTTCCGGCATGGAATAGACTTTGGTGGCCGCCTGGGTAGTCAGGTGCGCCCTGGCCCCAGGGCCAACCTCTGCCTGCACTGTTAAGTGGTCGCCTGCCAGCAGCCCGGCCGTAGGGTTGCACAAGTAAATAAAAGCCATGTCCGGCAGGTTGTGGTCCAGGTACAGCGCCCGCTGTACCTGCAGAGGTGGGACGGTGCGCTTCCCCACCAGGCGGGTGCGGCCTTCCCGCACCGCCAGGGCCAGGTCCGCCAGTCCCTCCTGCGCCCTGGTTACGTAGGGGCAGACCTGGGTGTCTGCCCTGGGAGTCGGTTCAGCAGCGGGCCGCAACAACCCCGACTCCCCTGAGAATATGCGCCACCACTTCCTCCAGGCCCTGGCCGGTGCGGCAGTTGGTGAACAAGAAAGGCTTGCCGGCACGGACGCGGGCGGCGTCCCGCTCCATCACCGCCAGGTCAGCGCCCACGTGGGGGGCCAGATCAATTTTGTTAATCACCAGCAGGTCGGTCTGGGTGATGCCCTGGCCGCGCTTGCGGGGGATCTTGTCGCCCGCAGCCACGTCAATGACATAAAGCTGGTAGTCGGCTAGTGCTGGACTAAAGGTCAGGGTCAGGTTGTCGCCGCCGCTTTCGATGAGCATCAGGTCCGAATCCGGATATGCCGCCGCCAGCTCCTCCGCCGCCAGCAGGTTCATGCTGGGGTCTTCCCGCACCGCGGTGTGGGGACATGCGCCGGTCTCCACGCCGCGGATGCGGCCCAGGTCCAGCACCCCCGCCAGGGTGCGCCGCACGTGGTCGGCGTCCTCGCGGGTGAAGATGTCGTTGGTGATGACCAGGGGTTTCAGCCCGCGGGCCAGCAGGCGGGGCGCCAGGGCCTCCAGCAACGTGGTCTTGCCGGAACCCACCGGGCCGCCAATACCGACGCGGGGAATTTGTGGGGGCATGGCTTTTCTCCTTGGGGGGAAGGATTAACCGCAGGGAGCGCGGGGAGAGCAGAGGATTTTTGGTTACTCTTAAAAACTCAGCGTTCTCTGCGGTCTCCGCGGTGAATTGTTAGCTGGCAAATATCCGCAAGTCGCTGCTCTCATGGTTCATGGCCGCAATGTCCAGCTCCGGAGTGAAGGAGGTCATCTCCCGCCAGTCTCGCTGGGCAATTTCCTGGGCCAGCTCCAGGGCCAGGGATTGCAGGCGGCGCAGAATTTCCTGGGCCTGGCGGTGGGTCATGGGCAGCAGGCGCAGCCCGGCGCTGAGCACGCCCACGCAATAGCTGTGGCAAAAAGCCAACAGCGCCCACTGCTCCGGTATTTCCAGGCAATGAGACACTACCCCCAGGGCCACTGCGCCGGCGCCTGGCGATTCCCTGCGTTCCACCGCGGCCAGGAAGCTGCGGTGCATGGGGTGGCTGGTAAAGGCGGCGGTCTCCTGGAGCAGCCTGCGGCCGTGCTGGCAAGAGGCGGCCCGCAGCTCCGAGGGCAATTTCAAGGCGTGCAGGCGCTGGTCAATGGCGACTACCGTTGCCAGGTCGTTATGGACGGCGGCGCGATAGGCATGGAGCAGGGCCACGCCGTCGGCGGGCAGCACCGACCAGGCAAGCTGGTGGGCCAGTAATTCCTCCACGTCGGCGGCGGCGCGCACCCAGTCCTGGCGCACCATGCCCTCCATCCCCTGGGAGTGGGCGTACATCCCCGTGGGGAAGAAGGAGTCGGATAGCTGGAGGGCGGTGAGGAAGGCCCGGCTGTGGTGGCGGAAATCCCCCCCACCCCCCTTTGCAAAGGGGGGCTTAGTTAACCCCCCTTCAGTAAGAAGGCGACTGGCTAACCATCCTTCATCAATGGAAGACCCCTCTAACCCCCCTTTTCTAAAGGGGGGTACGGGGGGATTTAGGGCCTCGCCGCTTCTCATCGCATCTACACCAGGAAGAATAACTGGGCCAGGCTCAGGCGCTCCGCCGGGGGCACGGTAGCCAACTCGCCGTCTACCCGCACCTGGTAGGTGTCCGGGTTTACCTCGATGTGGGGCGTGCGGTCGTTGCGCACCATCTGGCGCTTGGTGATGGTGCGGCAGCCCAGCACCGGCGCCACCATCCGCCGCAGCCCCAGCTGCTGGTGCACCCCCAGCTCGTAGGCGCGGCGGGAGACGAAGGTGACGCAGGTGCGGGCCAGGGCTGACCCCAGCGCCCCGTACATGGGCCGGTAAAACTGCGGCTCGGCGGTGGGGATGGAGCCGTTGGGGTCGCCCATCAGCGCCCAGGCCACCATGCCACCTTTGATAATCATCTTGGGCTTGGCCCCAAAAGTGCCCACCGGCCACAGCACAATATCCGCCAGCTTGCCCGGCGTCAAAGACCCCACCAGGTGGCTGATGCCGTGGGTGATGGCTGGATTGATGGTCAACTTGGCCAGGTAGCGCAGCACCCGGAAGTTGTCATGCTCCGCAGCGTCCTCCGGCAGCTTCCCTTTCATCTGCTTCATCTTGTCGGCAGTCTGGAACAGGCGGGTAAAGTTCTCGCCCACCCGGCCCATGGCTTGGGAGTCGGAGGAGTACATACTTATGACGCCCAGGTCGTGGAGCACATCTTCCGCGGCCATGGTCTCCGGGCGGATACGGCTCTCGGCGAAGGCCACGTCCTCGGCCACGCCGGGGTTCAGGTGGTGGCACACCATCAGCATGTCCATGTGCTCGGCCAGGGTGTTGACCGTGTAGGGCCTTGTAGGGTTGGTGGAGGAGGGCAGCACGTTCAGGTGGGCAGAGATGCGGATGATGTCCGGGGCATGGCCGCCGCCCGCACCCTCGGTGTGGTAGGTGTGGATGGTGCGGCCCGCGATGGCGGCGATGGTGTCCTCCACGAACCCAGCCTCGTTCAGGGTGTCGGTATGGATGGCCACCTGCACGTCGTGGGCGTCAGCCGCCCGCAGGCAGGCGTCAATGGCGGCGGGGGTGGTGCCCCAGTCCTCATGGAGCTTCAACCCGCAGGCCCCGGCCTCGATCTGCTCCTCCAGCGGGGAAAGTTCGCTGGCGTTGCCTTTGCCCAGCAGGCCCCAGTTGATGGGCAGCGCCTCCGCCGCCTCCAGCATCCGGTGGATGTGCCACGGGCCGGGGGTGCAGGTGGTGGCGCGGGTGCCGTCGGCGGGGCCGGTGCCGCCGCCAATGTGGGTGGTGATGCCGTTGGACAGGGCGTGGTACACCTGCTGGGGCGCAATCATGTGGATGTGGGTGTCTATGCCGCCAGGAGTGGCGATAAGGTGTTCCCCGGCGATGACTTCCGTGCCCGCGCCCACCACCAGGCTGGGGTCCACTCCGTCCATGACGCCGGGGTTGCCCGCCTTGCCGATGCCAACGATGCGGCCATCCTTGACCCCCAGGTCGGCCTTGATGATGCCCAGCAGGGGGTCCATGACGATGACATTGGTAATCACCAGGTCCAGAGCGCCGTTGCGGTTGGTGGCGTTGGGGGACTGGCCCATGCCATCCCTGGCGGTCTTGCCGCCGCCAAAGACCAGCTCGTCGCCGGGGGTAATCAGGTCCCGCTCCACCTGGCAGATGAGGGATGTATCGGCCAGCCGGAACCGGTCCCCGGCGGTGGGGCCATAAAGCTCAGCGTAGTGGCGGCGGCTAATGCGGGCCATGCTAATTAGCTCCCTTGAGGCGAAAATTTCCCCAACGACCTCTTGTGAAAGGGGGGAACGCTGTAAGCTCCCTTTTGATAATGGGGTACTGGTACACTTTGCGGGCGCAGCAGAAAATGAGTTTATTCGTCACACCGGCGGAAGCCGGTGTCCAGAAATGCACGAGGCAGTTGCACGCTTCTGAATTCCGGTGCAAGCCGGAATGACGAGGCCCGAAAGGACCCAGTACCGCAAATGGGGAAGGACTTAAGCCCCCCTTTCGTAAATGGGGGTTGGGGGGATTTCCCGCGCCGCTAAGCAACCCGCCTTTCATTGCAGAGCGCCTCCGCCAAACCCCCGCTGCTCCGCCGCCGCCTGCGCCCTTGCCCGCGCCTCTGGCCCGTCCAGGCCGCCGTTGGTCAGGCCGTTCAGGCCCTGCACCCGCCGTGTGCCGCCGATGGCTACCAGGGTCACATCCTTGCGGTCCCCCGGCTCGAAGCGCACTGCCGTGCCCGCAGGGATATCCAGCCGCATCCCAAAGGCGGCGGCGCGGTCAAAACGCAGCGCCCGGTTGACCTCAAAGAAGTGGAAGTGGGAACCCACCTGCACTGCCCGGTCGCCGGTGTTCCACACGCTGAGGCTCACCGTGGGCCGGCCTGAGTTAAGCTCTATCGTGCCCTGGTCGGGAAGGTAGTTGGCGGTTTCACCGGACATAAGCATCACCTAACAGTGAGAGTCGTCCTTACGAGCGACATCCCGAATTTGCATCGAAAGCACCGGCTTAAGGTAGTTAGCGCATCGTTCTGGCGAAAGCCGGAACCCAGAGCGGCAACTGGATTCCAGCTTTCGCTGGAATGACGGGGCCATACTAGGGTGGCTCCTCTGCCTAAAAATCTGGCTGAAAATTCGGAATGATTTATGGACAAAGGTGGTGGCAGTCCCTACACAATCGGGTCGTGGCAGGAGACCAGCTTGGTGCCGTCGGGAAAAGTGGCCTCCACCTGTACCAGGGGCACCAGGTCCGGCACCCCTTCCATGACCTCTTCCCGCGTCAACACCTGGCGGCCCAGCTCCATCACCTGGGCCACGGTCTTGCCGTCCCGCGCGCCCTCCAGCATGGCCTCAGTAATCAAGGCCACCGATTCCGGCACGTTGAGCTTGAGGCCTCGCGCTTTGCGCCTGCGAGCCACCTCCGCCGCCACGTACACCAGCAGCTTTTCCGATTCCCGGGGAGTCAGCATCATTGCAGCACCCGCCGCCGTGAATGTATTTGCGCCATGATTATATTACGTATTCGGCCTTCTGCGGGGCTTGACCCAAGGCGGTCATTCATCCCCCTCGCCCAATTAGCGAGCCTTGCCCGAAAAATCATTGTCGCACCGGCGAAAGCCGGTGCCCAGACTCTCTGTGAAGTTGCGGCTACTGGGTTCCGGCTTCCGCCGGAACGACGTTCTATCCCTCGGCGATATTCGGATAACCCCCGCTGGGCGGGAGAATGGGATTTAGAGCCTATCCTAATAACCGCAGAGAGGGTAAAGAACGCAGAGAGTTTGTATTGGATTTCTTTTAACTCGGCGTTCTCCGCGTACTTGGCGGTAAGTTTTTAGGATAGGCACTTAGGGGGTGGGGGTAATCCTCCTAAAGCACCGGCAAGTACCGGGAAATTTCGTAGTCGGTCACGGTGGAGCGGTAATCCTCCCACTCCAGTTTTTTATTCTGCAGGAAGCTGGTGAAGATATGGTCGCCCAGGGCGTCATGCACCAACTCACTGCGCTCGGCCAGGATAATGGCCTCGCCCAGGCTGCCGGGCAGCTGGCCGATGCCCAGGGACTGCCGCCGCTGGGGTGTCATTTCAAAAACGCTGCCCGTCAGGGGCGGCAGCACCGGGTAATTTTCCTGTATGCCTTTCATTCCTGCCGCCAGCATTGCGCTGAATGCCAGGTAGGGGTTGCAGGCCGGGTCCGGCGCCCGGTACTCCAGCCGGATGGAGTCCTCAAAACCGGGCTTGTAGTCCGGGACCCGCACCAGGTCAGACCGGCTCAAGTAGCTCCAGGATGCGTAAACTGGGGCTTCGTGCCCCGGCACCAGGCGCTTGTAGGAGTTAATCCACTGGTTGGTCACCAGCGTGATTTCCGGGGCGTGGCGCAGCAGACCGGCAATAAACTGCTTGGCAGATCGGGAAAGGTAGTGGTCATCGTCGTTGTCAAAAAAGGCGTTCCGGCCCTCTTTAAACAGCGATTGGTGGAAGTGCATTCCGGAGCCGTTGATGCCAGAGATGGGCTTGGGCATAAAGGAGGCATACGCTCCTTGAATCTGGGCCAGCTCTTTAATGACCAGCTTGGCGGTCATCAGGTTATCCGCCATGGTGAGGGCATCGGCGTACTCCAGGTCAATTTCGTGTTGGCTGGGGGCGTCCTCATGGTGGGAGTATTTCACCGAAATGCCCATCTCGGCCAGGTTCAGCACGGTGTCTCGCCGCAGGTCGCTGGCGGGATAGGTGGAAAGCTGGTCGAAATAGCCGGAGTGGTCCAGCAGTTCCGGCTTCTCCGAGCTTTTCATGTAGAAAAATTCCAGTTCCGTGCCGATGTTGTAGGTGAAGCCCAAACGCACCAGCTTTTCCAGGTTGCGCTTGAGCACGTAGCGCGGGTCCCCGGCGAAGGGTTCACCCCGGGGGCGGCGGATATCGCAGAACATGCGGGCCACCGCGTTTTGCTTGGGACGCCAGGGCAGCAAGGTGAAAGTGGCTGGGTCCGGAAAGGCCCGCATATCACTTTCGTGGGAGCGGGCAAAGCCGTCAATGGCTGAACCGTCAAAGCCCACGCCTAGCTCCAGGGCTTCCTCCAGGTCGTCCACGTTGATGGCGAAACCTTTCAGGTGGCCCAGAATGTCGGTGAACCAGAGGCGGACGAATTTTACGTCCTTCTCCCTGGCTAGCCTCACCACCCAGTCCCGGTCTTTTGTCTCTGTAGTCATGTTTATTACTCCCTATTGCCCAGTTAAATTAGGTTAAGCAGCAAAAGAGCTTCAATTAGGAGAACGTCATTCCGGCGGAAGCCGGAATCCAATAGAATGCATCAACCACTTTTGTATCAGGACACCGCCGAAAGCCAGTGTGATGAGCCGAGTTCTTAAGCAAATTGATTCACTACACTTATTTCAAGAACCTTACTTTCTCTGGGCACCGGCCTTCGCCGGTGCGACGGTCAGATACCCTACACGGCCAGGTACTCCCGCACCATATTCTGGTCCAGGTACTTGGCAGTTCCTTCCAGGACTATGGACCCCTTCTCCATCACATAGCAGTAGTCGGCTACGCTCAAGGCAAAGTCCAGGAATTGCTCCACCAGCAAAATGGTAGTGCTGCCCGTGTTGCCCAGTTCCTGGAGCAGCGCCTCAATCTCCTGGACTATGGAGGGCTGGATGCCTTCAGTAGGTTCATCCAGCAGCAAGAGCTTGGGACGGCGCACCAGGGCGCGGGCCAGGGCCAGCTGCTGCTGCTGGCCGCCGCTGAGCGTGCCGCCGATTTTCCTGGGGTTTACTTTGAGGGCGGGGAACAGCTGGTACATCTCGTCCACCGCTTCCAGGCCGCGCTGTTTGCTGGGCACCGGCTCTAGGCCCATGAGCAGGTTTTCGTGAATGGTCAGGTATGGGAAGATGTCCCGGCCCTGGGGCACGTAGCTAATGCCGGCCCTGGCCCGCTTGTAGGTTGGCCAGCCCGTCACGTCCTGGTCCTGGAAGGTCACCTGTCCCTGGCGGGGGCGCAGCAAGCCCATGATGGACTTGAGCAGGGTGGTCTTGCCCACGCCATTGCGGCCCATAAGGCACACCACGCCGTGCTGGGGAATGGCCATATTCACTTGGGACAGCACTACGCTCTCCCCGTAAGCCACTGATAAGGACTGGATTTCCAGCATCTGGTCCATGTTTTAAGCGGTGGCTGAGGCGGAACTTCTGTGGCTGCTGGCGAGACTGGTACTGCTGGTCCCGGCAGCAGGTTCGGGCTCGCCCTCGGCCTTTACCGGGCGCTGTTTGCCGTGGCCCAGGTATGCCTTGATGACCTGGGGGTCTTGCTGCACGTCCTCCATAGAACCTTCGCTGAGCACCTTGCCCATGTGCATCACCGTCACCTTGCGGGCCAGTTGACGCACGAATTGCATGTCGTGCTCCACCACCAGCACCGACCGGTCCTGGACAATGCGCTGCAACAGTTCGCCGGTGCGGTCCCGCTCCCGCCGGGTCATGCCCGCCACCGGCTCGTCCAGCAGCAGCAGTTTGGGGTCTTGCACCAGCAGCATCCCAATCTCCAGCCACTGTTTCTGCCCGTGGGACAGCGTGCCAGCCCGCTGGTTAACCTGTTCGGTCAGGCTTACCTGTTCCAAAGTTGCGCCGATGCGGTCGGCATCTTGAGCACCCAAGGATTTGAGCTGCGCCCCCAAGGAACTGCGGAATCCCAGGGCTACCTCCAGGTTCTGGAACACCGACAGGCTGCCGAATACAGATGGGGTTTGGAACTTGCGCCCAATTCCCAGGCGCACCAGGTCATGCTCCTGCCTGCGGGCCAGGTCAATCCAGCCGTCAAAAATTACGCGGCCCCGGCTGGGCTTGGTCTTGCCTGTAATTACGTCTATCAAGGTGGTCTTGCCAGCCCCGTTGGGGCCGATGAGGAACCGCATCTCTCCCCGGTCCAGGCTGAAATCCAGGGCGTCCAGCACAGTGAAGCCGTCAAAGCTCACCGTCAGCTTCTCTGCCGATAGGATGGGCCCGCTGCCCGCTGGGGATGCGCGGACGGCTGAAGGGCTGCTACTGGGCTTTTTGGGGAATATACTGATCATTCCGTCTCCTGTGGGATTGGCTCCGGCAGGCCGGCACCGATTTTTTAGGTAACACCCCAAATAGTATTGGCGGATCAAAAGCCTGTTCTAAAACGCCATTAATACTTCCACGCACCCTTCGACAAGCTCAGGGTGAGCGGGTTTTTTCCGCTCGTGGTGAGCTTGTCGAACCAGGAGCGGGCACTTTTAACATGCCGCCTTGTTGCGAATCGGCCAGTTTCTTTCTGCCCAAGGCTGCCCGTACCTGTCCCAGCCATCCCCAGCGGGGCCGCCAGCCTTCCCCGCGGAACAAGCCCATAATGCCGCCAGGGAAGACCAGCACCGCCCCTACAAACAAGGCGCCCAGGAAGTACTGCCAGATGTCAGGGAATGACTCGCTCAGCAGGCTTTTAGCGCCGTTGACCACAATGGCTCCCAGCACTGCTCCCATCAGCACGCCGCGGCCTCCTACGGCAACCCAGATGGCTATTTCCACCGAGGGTACGATGCCCATCATGGAAGGTGATACTATGCCTACCTGGGGCACGAACAGCGCCCCGGCAATTCCTGCCAGCCCGGCAGAAAGGGTGAACACCAGGGTTTTGAGAATGGCCGGGTTGTAGCCCGAAAACCGCACCCGGTTCTCATCATCGCGCATGGCCACTAGCAGCCGTCCCAGCCGGGAAGAAATTATCCAGTGGCACAGCAAGTAGGTCAGTGCCAGGGCCGCCACGGTAACGTAGTACAGGGCCAACTGGGTGCCTGGCCTGGAAATGGGAAATCCGAAGATGGCGCTGAAGTTGGTTATGCCGTTGGTGCCTCCGGTGTAGGGCTGTTGTCCCACAAAGAGGATGCTGACAATCAGGGCCAGGGCCTGGGTTATCAGGGCAAAGTACACACCGGTGATGCGGCTGCGAAACACCAGGTAACCCAGGCCTCCCGCCAGCGCGGCAGGAATGATGAATATCATGGGCAAGGCAAACCAGGGATGCCGGAAAGGCTCCCAGAAGAAAGGCAGTTCCCGAAGGCCGCTCCAGAACATAAAGTCCGGCAGCTTGCCCCCGGCGGCTTCCAGTTTCAAGTACATGGCAAAGGAGTACCCTCCCAGGCCAAAGAACACGCCGTGGCCCAGGCTGAGCATCCCCGCATAACCCCAGATTAGGTTCAGGGACAGGGCCAGTATGGCAAAGGTCATGAACTTGCCCAGGAGCCCCATGCGGAAGCCGGAAAGCACCGCCGGGGCCAGCAGCAGCGCCAGCAGCGCCAGCGCCGGGAAAGCCCACTGGGCCAGCCACGGCTTGCGCAGGCCAGGCTGGAAGAAAGTCCGAAGTACGCCCAATCCTCTTATCATGGCAAGGCCTGTTCTACCGGGTCCGCAGCCGCATTAGACCCGCAGGCTTCCATTGCAGGAAAAGAATCACCATGACAAAGACCAGCACTTTGCCCACCACCGCCGTGGTGCCGAATTCAAATATCGTGTTAAGCATTCCAATTATGAATGCGGCCATAATGGTGCCCGGTATTTGCCCCAGGCCGCCCAGAATCACTACTATAAAGGCATCCACTACATAAAAGGTGCCCAGCGACGGACCAATGGGGCCGATTAGCGTCAGCGCCCATCCTGCAATGCCCGCCAGTCCAGCTCCCAGGGCAAAAGTCAGGCTGTCCACCCGCCGGGTGGACACGCCCAGGCTGGAGGCCATATCCCGGTTCTGCATCACGGCCCGCATCCGGCGGCCTTCGCTGGATCGGTACATGTACCAGTAAATGCCTGCCAGGCACACCAGCACCACCAGGATAATGAAGAGCCGCTTCATGGGCAGCACCAGGTCGCTGCCCAGGGCCACGCCGCCGGAAAGCCATTGGGGGGCCACCACCTGCACGTTGGGCGCGCCGAAGATAGACCGGGCCAGTTGCTGCAAAATCAAGCCTACTCCCCACGTAGCCAGCAAAGTGTCCAGGGGGCGGCGGTATAGAAACCGGATTAGGGACCGCTCCACCAGGAATCCCACTGCCCCGGTAACGATAAAAGCCAGAGGTATGGCGATTAGAAATGTTACTTCCGAGGAAGGTCCGCCGGTAAGGGCGCTGGCGGCAATCTGCAGGGCGTAGGTGGTATAAGCGCCAATCATGATGAACTCGCCGTGGGCCAGGTTGATGACGTTCATCAAGCCGAAGGACAGGGCCAGACCCAGGGCAATTAGCAGCAGGATGGTACTTAGGCTGATGCCATTGAATATCTGAAGCGCCCACACCTCCATAGTTTGACGTTGCCTCCAAGCCGCGGCTGAGTTAATGGCTTTTAGACCGAAACTACCGTTGGGTGTAGGGGCGGGTTTCAAACCCGCCCCTGCAAAACACGGCGCCAGGGAAATCAATGGGGTGCTCCCTATTGCACCATATTCCGGATTCCCTTGGCCCAAGTATAAGTGTCCAGGTAGGGGTCGGGGGATACCGGCTTGCCGGAGTTCCAGACCTCGTTTATCTGGCCGTCAGCCCGCACCATGCCAATGCGCACCGTCTTGGCTGTGTGCTGGTTGCTCATGTGGATAGTGACTGGGCCGCCCGGCGCGCTGAACTGGATGCCCTTGGCCGCCTCTTTGACCTTGGCTACATCGGTGGAACCGGCCTTCTCCACCGCCATTTTCCACAGGTACACGCCAAAGTATCCGGCCTCAATGGGGTCGTCGGTAACGCGATTGGCGCCGTACTTAGCCTTGTAAGCCGCCACAAACTTGGTGTTCTCCGGAGTATTGGTGGTCTGGAAGTAGTTCCAGGCTACCAGGTGACCGGCGATGTTGTCCGGCCCAATGCCCCGCACCTCTTCTTCGGCCACGCTCACGGATATGACCGGCAGGTCCTTGGCGGTGATGCCTGCGTCCTTCAGCTGCTTGAAGAAGGCCACGTTGGAGTCGCCGTTCAGGGTGTTGAACACCACATCGGGCTTGGCCGCCTTAATCTTGGAAATTACCGTGCTGTATTCGGTATGGCCCAGGGGTGTATATTCCTCACCTACCGCCTTGAGTCCAGAGCCTTCCAACTGACGGTTGATTATCAGGTTAGAAGTGCGCGGGAAAACATAGTCGGATCCCAGCAGGAAGAAGCGCTTCTTGCCTTGGCCCAGCAGGTACTCTACCGCCGGGACAATCTGCTGGTTAGTAGTTGCGCCAGTGTAGAAGATGTTGGGCGAGGTTTCCAGGCCCTCATACTGCACCGGGTAGAACAGCAGGCCGTTATTGGACTCGAACACTGGCAGCACTGCCTTGCGGCTGGCGCTGGTCCAGCAGCCAAAAACCACGGCCACCTTGTCGTTCTGCAGCAGCTTCCGCGCCTTCTCCGCGAAGGTCGGCCAGTCAGATGCGCCGTCCTCAATCACCGGCTGAAGCTTCTTGCCCATGACGCCGCCGGAGGCGTTGATTTCCTCAATGGCCAGGAGCGTGGCGTCCCGTACCGCGGTCTCGCTGATGGACATGGTGCCTGACAGAGAGTGGAGCACGCCGACCTTAATAACTTCGCCGCCAGCCATGGATCCCGAAGGTTTTTCTCCCGCCGAGGGGGCCGCAGAGGGTCCGCAAGCTATGGCGGCCAGCATGGCTACACCCAGCAGCAAAGCTGGCAACGTCGCGCCGTAGCCTCGGCTAATCTTGGATAACAGGGACTTGAACATTCCTGAAGGCTCCTCCTTTGTGTCATTCGCTTGAACTAGGGTTCCCCTCCCAGGCTTAGCGGACTGGCCCGGCCGTGCCGCCAAACCGGTGGTGTATATACTCTGTCTGCGATATTGCGGAAGTGTTTCCCTGCTGTTAATTAACTGTTAAGTACTTGTTACGGCCATGTTTCATGGCGGGCTTTTTGGACTGGGGGATTGGCGGCGTGCGTCGCCAATCTGACACCTGGTCAGGTATTGGATGGTTATGGCGAAAAGCACATAATGCAAGGCGATTTCTGATGATTGACATCCCGTATATGCGCTAGTATTATCGCCCTGCGCTGCCTATCTCGTTTGTGTGGGTCTCATACTGGTGTTCATCAGGGGCACAATTTAATCATCTCGCATAGGCAGCAAGCCCAAGGCCGCTCCAGCCAGCGCTGCAAATGGTCCGAAAATGCAAAAGTAAGGCGGCGGCCAGCACACAGGGACAGAAGAAGTTATGCAATACCTCCGCGGCTCGGTCGGACTCGCCTTCCCCAAGTTAGTTGCCCCCCTGGTTACCCTGGTTGTATTGGTGCTGGCGGTTGCCTGCGGCGCTGCGGCTACTGCAACGCCAGCTCCTCAAGCTACAACTGCTCCTGCGCCAGTATCCGGCGCCACAACCACGCCCGCGCCCAAGCCCGCCGCTACCGCCACTCCGGCCGGGCCGGTAGTCAACCCAGGCAAGCTGACCATTATGGTCAGCGACTGGGCTGGTGAACGGTTTGACCCCATATTTGGGGCCCGGCGTCCTGGCGGTCTGCACTATGGCCGGATCGTGCACGCTTATTTGCTCAGTGACAATGAGAAGCGGGACATGCTGCCCGGCATTGCCAGCCAATGGAGTTTGTCCGCTGATGGCAAGACTTGGACTTACATTATCCGGAAAGGGGTCAAGTTCCATAACGGCGCCGAGTTGACGCCTGAGGATGTCAGCTGGAGCCTCAACCACATGTTTGCTCCCGCCAGCACGGAGTACTTTGGCTTGGTAGCAACCCCGGAGGCCCGTCTGGTGGAGAAGATTGAGCAGGTTGGCGCCGACCAGGTGGTCATAAAGACCACAACGCCCATTACCACATTCGACTCTACGCTTTCCGAAGCCAGCGATAAGTGGTACCCCATAATGCCCAAACGGGCCAAGCTTTTTGACGCCGACCTGGAGCTTGCCTACGACAAGAGTCCCATCGCTGCCGGCCCCATGAAGCTGGTGAAGCACACGCCTGCCGCGCTCATGGCCTTCGAGCGGTTTGACGATTTTTACTACCAGCCCAAGAACGGCTTCAAAGAAGACAAGCGGTACCAGTTCCGCTCCTTGGACCTGCTTCTGGTGCCTGAAGAGGCCACCCGGGTAGCGGCTGTCCGTTCCGGGGAGGCGGACATCGTACCGGCCAGCCTGACCACACGCAAGCAGGTAGAAGCGGGCGGCGGGCGGCTGATTTTCGGCCAGGAAGGCGTATACGTGGACGCCAAGTTCATGGGCTGCTGGGAGACCAAGTACCCTTGCAGTAAGAAGGAAGTGCGCCAGGCCCTGGACTATGCCCTGGACAAGAACCAGATCCGGGACAAGCTCTACGGGGGAACGGACGTATTTCAGACCAAGGGCTGGATGGTGTTCACCCCCAGCACCGTGGGCTATACTACCGCCCTGGACCCGTGGCCCTTTGATCCCAATAAGGCCCGCCAACTGCTGGCCGACGCCGGATATCCCAAGGGCCAGGGATTTGGCAAGCTCATTGTGAATACCTTCCCGTCTTCGTCCATGCCCCTGCAGGTGGAGGCCGCCGAATTTGCTGCCGACTCCTGGCGCCGGGAGCTGGGCCTGGACGTGGAGGTGAAGGTTGGGGACAGCCTGGCCATCGCCAAGAGCTGGCGCGCCGGGGAGCTTAACGGCCAGTTCTTGTGGCGGGACAATGAGGCACGGCGGGACGCCACCGCCATCATGCGCTCCTCCCACGGCGACCTAAAGAGCCTGACCCGCATCAGCGAGGACCCGGTGCTGCTCAAACTGGTGGAGCAGACCACGGAAACAGTGGACGCCGCCCAGCGCGCCAGGACCACCCAAGATACGGCCCTCAAGCTGCGGGAGGCTACCTACCAGTTGGGCATAGGCTACGTTAATATCCCCTGGGGAGTGGGGCCGCGGGTAGTGGCGTGGCAGCCCTATCCCCTGGCGCCCTTCCCCGCGGCGCTCCATACCGTAGTATTAAAGTAGCAACCAATACATTGGCCGCAGGCGGCGCTCTGCTAATTTGCGGGGCGCCGACTGGTATTGTACTTATGCATCTACGCCTCACCTGCCTCTGCCTGGCAAAGCAAACACTCGCCGACCCATTCCTAATCTTCCCCATTTGCAGTTCTTTATAATCCATACCCCTCATAAGAAATTGCCGCTCCTGCCCCTTGGCGCGTCTTTACCGGATAAGCGCCTGCTGGCATACTGGTTCCATCAACTTCGCTCCAACACAGGGCCGGAGTGGATTGTGAGCATCTGAAAGCGCTGGCCCACGCGCCGGAAGATGGGGTCCCCAGGCTGCCTGCGGAGGCACGTATTGGCGTTGGCTGGGTGTATCCGTTGCCTGAAGATGGTCTTGGTGGTTCCGCGGAGATGGCGCACTGTCCCGCTGTTCCTTCTAGCCGTGGCTATGCTGGCAGTAGTAGTGGCCGCTATTCCAGCCAAAACTGTTATTGCCCAATCTCCGGAGGAAATCAGCCCCCAGGACCTTCTGCAGCGCGTTGCTGAAGGCTCAGGCATCGAACTGGCGGGCAGCACAGTTGCCGGAGACCTGGACTTGCGGGGACTGGCGGTGGGGCAGCCTATCCGGTGCCACAACTGCCGGTTCACCGGCGTGTTCCGCGCGTCCAATGCAAAGTTTGCCGCCATCCTGGACTTGCGGGGTTCCCGCTTTGATGGCCCTTTTCAGGCGGAAGGAGCTTCTTTTGGCGCAGCCGTGCTGTTTGGCGAGTTGTCAGGCAGCCCCGTAAGGTTTATGGAGGAAGTTGACTTCTCTTTCGCCGCTTTCGACGACATTGCCAGCTTTGAAGCGGCCCAGTTTGGCCGGGCTGCCCTCTTCCTGGGGACTAGTTTCCGGGATGATGTGTCCTTTGCCAACGCTGACTTTTCCCAGGAAGTTAGTTTTGACAGCGCCCAGTTTGACGGGATAACCGTTTTCACCGGCCTGGCTGCCGACGCTGAAGACGGCAGCAGCCAGCCCATTGGCCCGTGCCGGAAGGCCAGCTACGGCCGCGGAGTCTTTAGGGGGCCGGCCAGTTTTACGCGGACCAGGTTCAGTGGCGCCGCAGACTTCCACCAAAGGTGTTTTGAGAGCGCAGCAAGTTTTGAGGGGGCGGCATTTGGCGGCCGGACCAACTTCATCCAGGGCTTCTTTGGCGGTGTTGCCCAATTTGGCCGGACGCATTTTGATCAGGGAGCTTCCTTCTCCGGGACCAGGTTTGACGGGCTGGCCTATTTCCAGGAGGTGACCGCCAGCGGCCTGTTGAATTTTAACTTCGTCACTTTCCAGCGGCACGCCGATTTTTTCAACCTCACCAGTTCCGGTACGGTGGACTTTCGCTGGGCGGTTTTTGGCCTGCCACAAGCTGGGAGCCAACCCCTTCCCGATGCTGTCACCCGGCATAGAAGTAGTCTGGAAACCATCATTATGAACCAGTTATCGGCGGAACATTTGCTGATGGACCTGGAGGTCATCCCCCGCATTCAAAGCTCACAGGTGCAGCAGCAGACTCTATCCCTTATTGAGTCCAGCGCTAAACAGCGCAGCGACTTGGAACTGGCCAACAATGCCCGCTTCAGACGCCTGTCTCTAAAGCACGAGACTTACCACGGTCTGCGGCGGCTGGCGGATTGGGTGTACCGGTACCCCATGGGCTATCTGGTGCGGCCCTTATGGCCGCTCTTTTCGCTTCTACTGTTGGTGTTTGTTGGCGGTCTGGTCCGGCTGACATACTGGCTGTTGAAGGGTTCCGCCAGCCCTGAGAGTCAAACTCAGGCTGAAGCCAGGTCAAGGGCTGGCAAGGCTCAACTATCCGTTGGCAGGATCGTCAGCGCCGTTCTGGACCACTGGGGCGCCGCTTTGGCTGCCGCCTTCCAACCCAAACCCAACTTCTCCAGGGAGTCATTGGGGTTGTGGATTGAGTACAGCTTGGAAAAGACCCTGCTGGTGGCATTTTTGTTCGGCTTGGCCAATTCCAACCCCACCTTACGAGAGATGCTGGATGCCATTTTGTAACCCGGTTTGTTGCTGAACAGGCCATGTTGGTGAACAAACTTTTAGTCGCCTTGCTCATCGTGGCTGCTGGGTGGAGTTGGGCTGCTTGCCAGCCGGCAGTCACGCCGTCCCCGCAGAACCATCCAGTGGGAGAAGTTGAGCAGTTGGCCCACCCCAGCGCTACTGTCGGCGCTGGAGCCGCCAATATTGGGTCGCCCATCTTCCCCGGCGATGTAATCCGCACCGATGGTACGGGTCAGGTGAGGTACAGGATTAATCCCAAGGTGAGATGGTGCGACACACATCCATCGTCAGAGCTGGAGGTGCTGCCCTCTGGCCCAGATGCGCCCCCGCTCTTGCGGTGGAACACCGGCAGCAGTTACTGCGTCACCGAGGCCACGGATGGGGAAGTTCACCTTGGAATAAGCGACTATGGCGAAATCAGGCTCTCTGACCCGGTGTTTGGCGTGATTGTCCGGGGCCCGCGGGCCGTGGTGAAGGTGACCCACGGGTTTGTGGAAGTCAGGTCCCTCAAGACCAACAGCGGCCTGGTAGTGACGGCAGGCCCCATGCAGCAGGTGGTGATTGGAGACCAGGAGGACCCGCTGCCGCCTGAGCCCATTGTTTTTGACGCTGGAGAGCGGGAGATTTTTGCCGAGTTGGAAGCCCTGCTTGCCGTGCCAGCCGGGACTGCCACTCCGTCAACGCGGGTATTCACCCCCACGTCTCCTCCGCCCCCCACGCCCACCTTCACCGTTTCCCCCACTGCTTCCCAGCCAGGAACGCCAGCCGGTGTACCCCAATGGGAGTTGTCCATTATTTGCGCGGGCGCCGGGGCGGTGCTGCCCCAGCCTTGTTGGACTAGGCGCAATTACGGCCAGAATGCTCAGGTAACTCTGACCACACTCCCCCAGCCGGGCTGGCAGTTTGCGGGTTGGGCTGGCTCATGCACCGGCACTGGGACTTGTACTTTGGGTATGGACTCCCATAAGTCGGTGGCGGCGGTGTTCGAGCCGTCACGAGTTAATTTGACCGTGCAGTGCGCAGCCCGGCCAAACTGGGCCGCTTCAATGGCCGGCGCAGGGCGTGTTAACGGCCAGGATTGCGGCACCGCCAAAACTTATGCGCTGGAAACCCCTGTGACTCTAACTGTCGCGCCCCGGGCTGGCTGGGAGTTTCTGGGCTGGCAGGGGGATTGCGAAGGGACCGGGGCGTGTGTCCTGGTCATGGACTCGGACAAATCGGTTACTGCTGCCTTTGCACAGGTGCGCATTACCCTGACGGTAGTTTGCCAGGGTGAGGGAGCTGTGGGGCCTCAAGGGTGTGGCATTTCCCAAACTTACCTTCCTGGCACTGAAGTTACCCTGGCGGCCTTTTCCCAAACTTACCTTCCTGGCACTGAAGTTACCCTGGCGGCCTTTCCCAAACCAGGCTGGCAGTTCAGCGGCTGGCGGGGGGCCTGCTCGGGCGCCGGCCCATGTACGGTGGTCACCGATGCCGGCAACACGGTTATCGCGGTATTTACTCCCATCCAGTTTGACTTGACCGTGCAGTGCAAGGGTGAAGGAGCAGTGACCCCCGTGCAATGTGGAACTGCGCTGACTTACCCTGTGGGCACACGAGTTGTCTTGAACCAAGTCCCCCAGCCGGGCTGGGAGTTCACCGGCTGGCAAGGGGCTTGCTCAGGCGATGGCTCATGCACCGTTATGATGGATGCCAGCAAGATCGTCACCGCCATCTTCGCTCCTGCACGGGTCAGCCTGACCGTGGAGTGCAGCGGCGCAGGTTCAGCGACCCCTGTAGCTTGTGGTTCGACGCAGACTTTTACCCAATTCTCCCAGGTGGCTTTGGCAGCCGTTCCCAGCAGGGGCTGGTCGTTTATTGGCTGGCGGGGAGACTGTTCCGGCGCCGGGACTTGCGTACTTGTCATGGACACCAAAAAGACTGTTACTGCGGTATTCTCGATAAAAATCCAATAGCGGGAGTATTCCAGGGCCCCGGGCATTGGGGCAACCGAATTGCGCATCTGCAATAATCCTACGTAAAATGAAAGGCGGCGTTCCAATTTAAGCATCGCAGCATGCGGGTCCTCCTGCAAGGAAGCTAACTCTGTGTCCTTTGCATCCCTGACGTTGCCGGATGTGCCGTGGCTGGCCCCCCTGGCGGAAGTCATAATCATTGGGGCCTTTGTCCTCCTGGCGGTCTTTTTCCACAAAGTTATAGTGCCCCTGCTAATCCGCTTCACCCAGTGGACTCCCACCGACGCCGATACCCGTGTTGTCATAGCCCTTCGGCCCCCTGTAACCATCGCCATAGTCGTTGTTGGCATCTACCTGGCCATAGTTGTTCCCAGGGAACTGAATGAGCCAACCCGGTGCCTGGTTAACAATGCCACCTTTGTGGTGGCAGTTGCTTTGGCCGCCCATGCCCTGGCCAGGGTGCTTTCGGCAGTCCTTGGCTGGTATATGGAGCACGTGGCTCCTCGCACCAGGTCGGACGTGGATGAACGCATTCTTCCGCCAATGCGGCGTATTCTCGTGGTGCTGGTCTATGGCATGGCTGTGCTCCTGGTGCTGGGACACTTGCACGTCAACATCAGTCCCTTGCTGGCCGGCCTGGGTCTTGGCGGCCTGGCGGTGGCCCTGGCCATTCAACCCACCCTGGCCAACCTGTTCGCGGGCACGTACGTGATGACCGAAGGGGCGGTTTCGCCAGGGGACTTCATTGAGCTGGAGGGCGGCGTAGCAGGCTATGTCACCGAAGTTAGCTGGCGCAGCACCCGGATTAGGACGCGCAACAACAACCTGGTGGTGGTGCCCAATGCCAGGCTGGCGGATACCATTATCACCAACTACCAGTTGCCGGATCCGGTGGTTAACGTGGTAGTCAACTGCGGTGTCAGCTATGACAGCGACCTGGAACAGGTAGAACAAGTCTGCAAAGAGGTTATGCAGCAAGTTGTCGAGTCCAGTGCAGATGCGGTGCAGGAGAGCCTTTATTATTTTGGCCTTGACGAATTTGGCGATTCCAATGTCAACTTTTGGCTGATGGTGCAGGCCAAGGACAGGGCATCTACCTTTGCTTTAAAGTCCAGATTGATTCAGTCCTTGCATGGGCGGTTCAAGCAGGAAGGCATTGTCATCAACTATCCGGTGCGGACATTGCAGTTACCCGCAGAATGGAAAGATGCTGCGTATAATGGCCTGACAGCCCGGACCGCAAACGATGTCAACAAGCAGGAGCAAGGACAGGGGCCACTGCCATAGTCCAGAGCAGAGAGGATCCGGCTGCCAGCCAGTTCAGTACAGCCCGTCGTCGCAAAAGAAGGGCTTATCCCAGTCGGGACTGGTCTCACCCATTAGCAGGCAGGTGTGGAGGCGGCAGGCCCGCAGCCAAAGCACTATGACGGCGTTGTTCACCTGGAACCGATTGGGGGCGGGCAACGAAGCGTGGGCTTCTTTCCGCCACTGGGTGTATCCCGCGGCAAAGAACTCTTCCAGAAACCTGGTAGGCTCGCTGTCGGCGGCGCAGGCTTCCAGAATTTCCCGCGGCGCCTGGGAGCAGAGCATGGCGGGCTGCGCCATGGCCAACTGAATATATGCCTGTTCCGCTGCTGGAGTCATGGTTTTTGCTGGTTGGTACGTCTACTTCTGGAGCAATCCACTGGGCGGGCAAGGCTGCAGTCAACAGGGGCGAGCCACCTCGCCCCTGCAACCGAAAATGCCTGGGGAACAAACTGGCTGGCTTACAAGTTTAGTTGCGGGGCCATGTAGTCCGTGGGTTTGTTATAGATTTGCAGGCGGCTGCGCTGGTTGTCCACCACCAGCAAGCGCCGTTTGACCGGGTCAAAAGTTAGCCCAGTAGGCAGGGCAAACCGCCATTCCGGTTCAGTGGTGGGCACCCGTCGCCGCGCCCGCAGATAGTCCAGGTTGGCGTCCACGGTCATCTGCGCCCACTTGGAAAGCTGCTGGGCGTCGCCAATCAGGCTGATGATGAACTTGCCGCTGGAGTCGAAAACATGCACCCTGCCTGGGTGCCAGCCATTGTCGCTCCAATCGCATACGTAAACGTCGCCGTCGGGGTCCACTGCCACGCCGGTGGGACGCACCATCTGCCCCCGGCGGGTCCCGTAGCTGCCAAAGGTAGCTACCCACTGGCCATCAGGAGTCAGCTTCTGCACCCGATGGTTCTTGTGGTCGGCCACATAGACAAATCCCTGGTTGTCCAGGGTAATGCCCCAGGGGGAGTTAAACTGGCCGTTGCCCTCGCCAAACTGGCCCCAGCTGCCCAGGAACTTGCCATCCTTGCTAAACTTGCGCACCTGGTGGCTGCGGCTGTCGGTGAGAAAAATGTTCTCATCGGCATCCATGACCATGCTGGCTGTGCCGTGGGGCAGGCCGTCGGCCTTGTCCAGGGCGCTCCACTTGCCCAGGAACTTGCCGGACTTGTCATAAACCGTAACCTGGTTCAGCCACTCATCGGAGACATAAATTTTTTCAGCGCTGTCCACGGCGATGCCTGAGCCCCAGATGAACTCGCCGTCACCGCTGCCGTACTTGCCGAACTCCCCAAGATATTCCTCATCCCCGGGCTTGGAGCCGATGGTGGTTATGGACACCCGTGCTCCGTAGCCGATGCGGTTCCAGGGCACGTTGCTGATGCCCTCAATACCCCGGTTCAGCACATAGACGGTGTCGCCCGCGCCCAGGGCCGCCGCCACCGGCTGGTTAAAGCCCATGCCCGATTGCGCGCCGCGCCCCACTGAGTGGCTGTAATCGAATACCCGTCCAGCCGCGACTTGCGTAAGCATTTATACTTCCTCTCTCACACGGTGATGACGACTTTGCCGCCGGGGTGGCCGTGTTCCTGGTATCTGATGGCCTCCGAGACTTGGGCCAACTGGCGCCGGCGGTCAATGACCGGTTTGAGATTCCCGGCCTCCAGCAGCCCATTTATAAAAGGCAGGTCCGCTTTGTTGGGTTTCATCACTAGAGCGCCAATTCTTGTTCTGCCAAGAAGGGACAGCCACGGTCCAAGGAGCATCGCTTGAAAAACCGGCCGGTGGAGCCTCCCGCCAGAACGTATGTCCCCTGGGCAGCCAGCACCCGCCGGCACGCAGATATGGAGCAAATATGGATCGGAAGGCTGCCGCATCAAAAATCACGTCGTAGCTATGCCTGCCCTTGGTGAAGTCCTCCTGGGTATAGTCAATAACTTGATCTGCGCCAATGGAGCCAACCAAGTCCATTTTCCCCGTGCTGCACACGCCGGTGACTTCCGCCCCAAAATATTTGGCAAGCTGCACAGCGGAGGAGCCAACGCCGCCCGACGCGCCGTTTATCAACACCTTATGCCCCGGCTGGATGTGTCCCTTGTCCCGCAGGCCCTGCAGGGCGGTGACTGCGGAAGTAGGTACAGCGGCTGCTTCGTCAAAGCTGATGTCTGAGGGTTTTGCCACCATCGGCGCATCCTCAGGAACGCATACATACTCGGCAAAACCGCCCCACCGGTACTTGGAAAGGTCCCCGAACACCTCATCCCCGGGCTGGTATTGGCTCACCTTCTGTCCAACAGCCTCAACAACTCCCGCCACGTCCATGCCCAGGACCTGCTTCTTTGGCCGCAGCAAGCCATACCCCATCAGGCGAATTAAGAACGGCGTACCGCGCAGGAGGCGCCAGTCCCCGGCGTTGACCGCCACTGCATGGACTTTGATTAGCAGTTGATTATCCGTGGGGCGGGTTTTTCTATCTCCTTCAGCTCTAGGACTTCAGGCGGCCCGTACCGGCGTCGGACCACGGCTTTCATCCTGCCGTCGGCCACGGGCTGGTTCTCTAGAGAAACGCAGGCTTCTCAAATTTGCCGCCCACCAGCGGCGCAGCGTCCAGGCGAAGCCAGTCCTCCAGAATGGTGGTGTACACGCCACGGAAGTCGGTGCTTGGCACCAGGTCGCCCTGCTCCAGGTCCTGGGGCCTGGTGGAAGGATATTCGCCGTACTCGCCGCCCTTGACGCTGTTGCCGATGACGAACACTGCCCCCGCCGCGCCGTGGTCGGTGCCGGAGCCGTTGTCATGGACCCTGCGGCCAAACTCGGAGAACACCAGCATGATGACATTGTCCGAGGCATTGTGCTCCCGCAGGTCGGCGAAGAACTCGTCCACGGCGTTGGACACGTCTTTCCACAGCTTGTCGTGCATCCCCACCTGGTTGGAATGGCTGTCGAAGCTGCCGTGGTCGCAGTAGAAGATACGGGTCCCCAGGTTAGCCAGGTGCACCTGGGCAATGCCCTTGAGCTTCTTGCTGATGGTGGTGTCTGAGTATTCGATGGTGGAACTGTACCGTTCCGGGGCTGCCTTTAGGATGTCAGCCCCTTTCATGGAGTCCAACCCGGTCTGCCCCAGATAGTCCATTACTGCGCCCTGCCCAATGGTGGGCATGTACAGCCGGGAGAAACGGTCCAGGATGCGGCTGCGCTGCTCTTCCCCGGTGATGCTGGTGAGCATGCCGTAGGACTGCAAGTCGTCCACGCAGGCCACCGGCACGCCGGGCAGGGCCAGCGCCCTGGGCAGGCTGGGGCCAAAGCTTACGGCAGTGACCACGTTTTCTTTGTTGGGGTCAATCTCCCGGCAGGTGCGGCCCAGCCAGCCTTCGGTGCCCAGCTTGTCCGGCTCGCAGGTGTGCCAGATGTCCATGGAGCGGAAGTGGGAGCGCGGCGAATTGGCGTACCCCACGCCGTGAATGATGGCCACCTGGCCCTGCTGGTACATGGCCTTGATGGGGGCCAACTCCGGGTGCAACCCAATTGTGTCGTTGAGTTTCAGGATGCGGGCATCCGGCACGCCCACCACCGGGCGGTTGTCCCGGTACAGGGGGTCGGTGTAGGGGATGACCGTGTTAAGGTAGTCGTTGCCGCCGGTGAGTTGCAGCACCACCAGCACCGGGTCTTTCTTGGTGGAGGTCATTTTTCTTCTCCTCTATTAGCTGTCAGCGGTCAGCATTTTGCCATCAGCCTCCCCTAGCCGTTCAAGTGTGGGGTTGGGCCTGATAGCTGACTCCTGATTGCTTAATACTAGGCGTACTGGTATTCCCGCAGCGAGACGATGAGTTGCAGCAGCTCGCTTACTCTCTTGTTGGAGTTTTCCACGGCCTGGGGCGTGTCCCAGCGGAGACTGCCTCCGGCGTTGGCGTGGTCAACCAGTTCTTGCCGGATGCGCGGAGCCACTTCCAGGGGCCCCATCAGGTCCAGGCAGGCATCCACAAATCCCTCGGGGGAGAGGTGTCCCTTGGCCCGCAACCGCTGAATAATGGATTGGATGCCGGGCTTGGTCACGTCGCTGACCAGGTCGGCGGTAAAGTTCACACGGCGCATCAGCGAGCCGCTGTTAATCCATTCAGTGCCGGTGTGCCAGCCTTCCACACTGGGGGGGTTGAGCAGGTCCTGTCCCATGTAGCAGGGCTGGCGCGCCATTTCGCCAAGGCCGGGGCTGGGAAACTCGTAGCCGCCCACCAGCCGCAGGGTGCCAGCCACCACTTCCGCGGGGCTCTTGAGCCGGGCGAACCGGGCATTTTTGAAGAAGTCTGAATTAAACAGCACCCGCAGGGTGGCCCGCATGTCGAAGTTGGAGTCCCGGAAGGTGTCGGACAGCAGGTCAATGGCATCCTGGTCCCGGGGCGGCGTTACCGCCCAGGCTGGGACCTGGGCTTCATCCGCCACAAAGAAATTGTAAAGGTGCCGGGCAATGAAAGTGGCGGTGGCCGGCTGCTGGCAAATGATTTCAATGATATCTTCGCCGTTAAAGCGGCCGTTCTGGCCCAGGAAGGTCTTTTCGGTGTCGTCGTGGTCCTCTTCCCGGTACTGGAAGTACCAGTCAAAGCGGCCCAGGGGGCCCCGGGGCAGCTTGGGGACGAAAGTCCAGCCGGTAAAGGCGCGGGAACACTCCCGCACGTCCACTTCCGTATAGTTGCCCACGCCCATGCTGAACAGTTCCAGCAGTTCCCGTCCCCAGTTCTCGTTCACCGCATCGGCGTGATTCTCACAGTTGTCCAGCCAGTAAATCATGGCGGGACTTTTGGCTAGTTCGGTCAGCAGTTCCTTGTAGTTGCCCATGCCCCGCTGGCGGAACAGGAGAACCATGTCGTTCACTTCGTCATAGTGGTCAACCTTGGAGACCCCGGTGGCAAAGACCTGGTGCCAGAACAGCGCCATCTTCTCTTCCAGGGGGCGGCGCGTGTTAACCATGAAATACAGCCACTCGGCGGCGCCCATGCCCTGGATGGTGCCGGGACGCCATGTCCACGGCTGGAAGCGGATGAGGTCGTAGCGGTCCACCGCCTCCTGGACTTCTGGATTCAACAGTTCCTCTACGGTGGCCTCATAGCCCTTGGCCGCCCGCGCCTCAATTTCCTCGCGGGACGCCCCGAATCCGGCGCGCCGCATCAAGTGGGCCATCAGCGCAATATCGTTCTGGGTGGGCATAGAACCCCTCCTAAACTTCTGTCCGGGGTGAAATTAGTAAACCATTATCAAGGAGCGCCTACCATACGTCAATGGATATTGTCTGATTTACTATATTGACAACTTGATAATGCCAATTGAGTGAAGAACCTGGCTAGATGCCAGTGGCCGCAGGGGAGGCCGACAGCAGTATTTCTACCAGGTTCCGCGCCGCGTGGGACTCCAGCTTGCCAGCCAATGTGACCGCCCCAATCTGCACCGGCGGAAACAGGTGGCTCAGGTTCAGCACGCCCAGCCTGGTTTCGTCGCCCGGCTGCAGGTCAAACTCCAGCGCAATGCCTACACCCATGCCTATCTCAGCGTACCGCTTGATTAGCGCTGTATGGTCCATTTCCAGGGCCACCTGGCATTTCAGCCCGTGCTGGCGGAAGACCTGCTCCAGGTAGCGCCGCGTATAGCTCTGCTGTCCCTGGAGGATTAACGGCCATTGCAGGATACTTTCCAGTGCGGGTTGGGAACTCTGCAACAGGGGGTGCCCCAAGGGGGTCATCAACACAAAGGCGGACTCAAACAGTCTCTGAAAAGCCAGCCCGCGGTTCTCCGCACTGGGTGCATGGAGGAGCGCCAGGTCCACCTCGCCTGACTCCAGCAGTTCCAGGAGCATAGCGTAAGGACGGCTCACCAGCTTGAGCTGTACCTCCGGGTATCGCTCCAGGTACTGTTTTATGACCTCCGGCAGGTAGAACTGGGCCAGGTCCGGGTATGCGCCAATTTCGCAAAATGGCCGGTGCGCATTCCAGCAGCGCAAGGGGAAGGCCTACGGGTGGCAATGGCTTCCAGGGTAGGGGTGGCGCTGGAAGGCACAGCCATATGTTTGCCTGCAGAATCAGTGGCGGTTGTGACAAACCCGGCGGCGGTATTTGGCTGAAGCAGGGCCGCTGGACAAAAGGCACTGGACAAGTCAACATTAGGGAGCAAAAGCCTGCCAGCCGCAAATCAGGCGCGCAGGTTGGCTTCTCGACCGGAATGTGTTCAAGCGGAATGGAGATAGATTCAGATGCCGGGAACAGTGCTTCTTTTCGATCCCACCGCACCGCGGCAACAACGGGGCCCGCAGGCACAGCGTGTTCTGGATGGGCTGGCCGGTAAAACAGTGGGCTTTATAGACAACGCCAAGCCCAATTTCAACAACCTGGTGGACGACCTGGCGGACTTGATGGTCAGGCGTTATGGCGCGGCCAAAGTAATCAAGCGGAAGAAACGGGCGGCGTCGGTGCCGGCCCCAGAAGCGGTTTACAAAGAGTTTGAGGAGCAGTGCGACCTTGTGATTGCCGGGTCCGGGGATTGAGGGTCTTGCACGTCGTGGAGTGTCCACGACAGCGTAGAAATGTCCAGGCGCGGCGTGGCGGCGGTGACCATATGTTCCACGGCTTTCATTTTGCTGGGGCGGGCGCAAGCCTCGGCGCTGGGGAACGCCAGCCTGCCCATCGCCATTGTCCCCCATCCCTTTGGGCTGCGTTCGCGGGATGAAGTCCGGCAGATTGCGGTCAAGTGTGTGGATGACATCATCAAACTGGTGAGCGAGGCCAAAAAGGGATGAGTTCAAATTTGTCTGGGGCGGTCGAGCGCGCCGCCGTCGTTGAGGCGCAGGACGATCTCGACGCAATCAACCAGCTTTACCGCGAGCGCCGCTGGAGCGACGGTCTGCCTGTTGTTCCGCCTACCGCTGAACGCGTGAATCGCATGCTCAAACACACCCGCCGCGCCCGGCATGAAATAGTGGCCCGCGTGGCCCCCGGCTTTGGCGCAGCCACCATTGAGCGTATCGCCATTAACGCTGTGCTGGCTGGTTGTGACTCGGAGTACCTGCCGGTGTTAATAGCCGCTACCGAGGCCGTGGCCGACCCCAAGTTCAATTTGCAGGGCATACAGGCCACCACCAACTCGGTGGGGGTTTGGGTCATCATCAACGGCCCCATTGCCCAGCGGCTCCAGGTCAATGCCACTTTCAACTGCCTGGGGGAAGGCGCGTGGGCCAATGCCACCATCGGCCGCGCCCTGCGGCTGATTCTTCGCAACGTGGGCGGCGGGCTGCCTGGAGATATGGACCGGGCCACCCACGGGCAGCCGGGAAAGTACACCTTTTGCTGTGCCGAGAACGAGGAAGAGAACCCGTGGGAGCCGTTGCACGTGGAGCGCGGCTTTGACCGTGGCGCAAGCACGGTGACGGTGATGGGCGCGGAAGGCACCATGAACATGAACAGCCACAGCAAGGATGCCGGCGAGCTGTTGCAAGTTTTTGGGGACACCATGATCCATCCTCCCAGCAACGAATATACCCACGGCGGAGAGCCGTTTGTGATAATCGGCCCAGAACATGCCCATATCCTGAAGCGCGATGGCCTGAGTAAATTAGACGTGAAGCGCGGCCTGTGGGAAACTTCTAAAATGCGGGCTGACCGCATGTCGCCCAAGGACCGGGAGCGCGCCCAGGATTCGCGGCGGGACGAGTTGGGCGACTTTGGCCCCGACACCATACTGACCATTGCGCGGCGGCCCGAGGAAATCGGCATTATAGTCGCAGGCGGACCCGGCACCCACTCGGTGTACGTGCCGTCCTTTGGCAACACTCGCTCCGTCACCGTGGAAATTGCGGAGTAGCCGGGAACTGGCAGACCTTGACCCAAACAGACGTTTTCCTGGCGTGGCGGAGCTTTGCCCAAAAAGTATGGATTTCGATAGTCAGTAACGTTTAGCATACAATTATTGCCACCCTGAGTCCCGATGCAATCGGGACGAGGGGTCTAAAATGCCAGAATTTTAGATTCTTCGCTTCCTCAGAATGACATTTTGGGCAAAGCTGCATGGCGGTCCATTTTGGGGGCCTTTGCACTATGCCCCATTGTCGGCAGGGCCGCCGCGGGCATAAAATGGCCCGAACCACACTTGTAGGGAGGCAACAGTTATGACCAGCACCAAGGCCCCATTGGAAGGGTACCGGGTATTGGACTTGGGACGGCAGCAGGCCGGTCCACGATGCGCCCAGGTACTGGCGCGCTTGGGCGCGGAAGTTATCAAGATAGAGCGGCTGGGCGGTGAGGAAACCAGGTACAGCCAGCCCTGGGTGGGCAAGCAGAGCGCTTACTGGGTGCAGTACAATAGTGGCAAGAAGAGCCTTAGCATGGACCTGCGAACTGAAAAGGGCAAGGAAGTGCTCCGGGAACTGGTGAAGGTTTCCGACGTTTTCCTGCAGAACTTCCGCCCAGGGACCATCGAGAAGATGGGCTTTGGCTATGACGTGCTGAAGAACCTCAACCCCATGATCGTTATGGTCAACGTGTCTGCTTACGGGCAGTTCGGGCCCTACTCGGAACGCATCGGCGTGGACCCCATCGGACAGATGATTTCCGGCATTACCTACACCACCGGCACCCGGGACATGCCGCCCATTCGCACCGGAGTGCCAATTATTGACCGCACCACGGCTTTGCACGCCTCCATCGGCACCCTGGCTGCCCTTATGGAGCGCCAGGTGTCGGGCCAGGGTCAGTGCATTGATGTGTGTTTGGCGGATTCTGGCTACAGCTTCACGGAAATTCCCATCACTGCCTACCACGGCACCAAAAAGACCGAGGAGCGCGGCGAGGACGCCGGGGCTGGGGCTACCGGCGGCATCTTCCCCTGCAAGGGCGGTTACGTGCTAATCACCGCAGGGAGCCAGCCCCAGTGGCCCCGCGTGTGCGAAGCTATTGGCCGGCCTGAGTGGGTGAGTGACCCCCGATTTGGCTCCCGGCACGCCCGTGCGGCCCACCGGGAGATTGTCAACGACGCCATCAAAGAGGCCATTGCCGGGATGACTCCTTACGAAGCCGCGGATCACTTTGTCAGCCACGATGTAATCGCTTCGCCGGTGAACACCATCGCCGCGGCAGAGGCGGACCCCCATCCCTGGGTGCGCGGAGCGCTCAAGGAAGTGCCCGACTTCCTGGCAGGAACCATAGCAGTGTCCGGCGATTTCTGGCACTTCAGCAGGACTCCCGCAGTGGTGGGTTCCACCCCCAGGGTCGGCGAGCACAACGAAGAAATCCTGGGAGGCTTGCTCAAGTACTCGGCGGAAGAGATTGCCGAAATGCGCCGGGAAAAGGTTATCGGCGAGTGGGACAACTACGATAACATCCCCGGCACCCCCATGGCCTAGCTCCTGTTAGAGGGTGTGTAAAAAGTCCTGTGCACTACCAGCGCTCACCCTTCGACAAGCTCAGGGCGAGCGTCCTTCGGCTGAAGGACCGCTCGTGGTGAGCCTGTCGAACCACGAGCACCTAGCCTTTTTAGACACATTCTTAGATACCTGAATAGCATATCCCGCGACAACGGCAGTTACTATAAAGGCCAGGGCAGCCAGTTTTCTGCTCTGGCCTTATTATTGCTCTGCATGCCCCATTTCTTGCTCTTGCAGAGCGGCCCTTTTTCCATTTATACTGCCCGCCACATTGATGCGTCCACAGTACTGATAATCTATTTGTTGTTCTGGAATAGAGGTTGTATTCGAGAACTGCATGGGAGATGGGTGACGGAAGTCCAAATCACTGCCCAGCATGTCTGACGCATCTCGTTAAAACATTACTTTGGGCAGAATTTGCAACTCCTACTCGCAGCGGAGCGCCGGGTTTGGCAAGGCTGGGCCTGCAACCTGCACCGCTTTTTTATCTCCGATGGACATTGGGATTTCACTATGGGGAACATGTTGGTCGTGACTTTGGCCTGGCTGCCAAAGATGTCCCGGGCAAAGGAATTTGGCCTTGTTAAGGGGGTGCGCGCCAGCAGTACGTGCTTTAGCAAGTGACCCTGGAGCATCAAACGCCTGTCAGCAGGCTCCTGGCCTTCCATCCCAAAATGACGGCGAAGGAGACTGTCCATGAAAACCTGGGGCATACTTTCCGGGCAACTCAGGCGGTACGTTCTTCTGGCGTGTTTAACCTCGGCAGCCTTGTGGGCCTGCTCTAGCCAGGCCTCTCCGCAGGCGGAGACACCCGCCGAAACAGGTGCTGCACTCTCTCCAACCACTGCTTCCAGTCCCGTGGAAACGCCCGCGGCTGGAACCGGGCCGTACAAACTGCTGCGCAAGTGGGACAGCGGCGATGGCCGGCCCTTCACTCCTTCAGGCATAGCAGTGGATGGTTCCGGCAACGTTTACGTGGCCGATACCGGCAGCAACCGCATCCTGAAATTCAGCCCAGAGGGAGCCGTTTTAGCCAAGTGGGGCGCCGAAGGCAGCGGCGACGGCCAGTTCAAGTCCCCCCAGCGCATTGCCGTGGACTCTGCCGGTAACTTGTATGTAGCTGATTACGGCAATAACCGCATCCAGAAATTTGATTCCACAGGGACTTTCTTGGCTAAATGGGGTGGTGAGGGCAGCGGCGATGGCCAGTTCACGCGGCCTTTTTCGGTTACCCTGGACGGGTCTGGTGACGTTTACGTGGTTGACAACGGCAACGGACGCGTCCAGAAATTCAGTGCAGCGGGTGTGTTCCTGGCCAAGTGGGGCAGCCCTGGCGCCGGTAATGGTCAGTTGAGCGCCCCCGTAGATATAGCGGTGGACCCTTCTGGATACATCTACGTGGTTAACAACGGCAGCAGCAACATTCAGAAGTTCAGCCCGGTGGGAATTTTCTTGGCCAAGTGGGGAGTGGAGGGTGCGGGTGATGGAGAATTCAAGTCCCCCCTGGGCCTGACAGTGGATTCCGGGGGCAACGTTTACGTGGCAGATGCGGGCAACTACCGTATACAGAAATTTAATTCCGTGGGGACTCCGGCAGCCGCCTGGGGAAGCCGCGGCAATGGCGATGACCAGGTTGCTGCCCCTGCGGATGTGGCGGTGGACTCCGCTGGGAATGTTTACGTGGTAGATTCTGAGAACCACCGCGTCCAGGTGTTTGCCCGGCGGTCTTAGAGCGTGTTTAAAAAATGCTGTGCACTACCAGCGCTCACCCTTCGACACGCTCAGGGTGAGCGTCCTTCGGCTGAAGGACCGCTCGTGGTGAGCCTGTCGAACCACGAGCGCCTAGCCTTTTTAGACACCCTCTTAGAGCGTGTGTGAGAAATGCCGTCTACCCAGCCCGCTCATCCTGAGCTTGTCGAAGGATGAGTAGCTTTTAGCCCGCTTATGGTTCGACAAGCCCCGACCTGGTCGGGATCCCGATACGTCGGGACTCACCACGAGCGGGAATTGTCACACACCCTCTAACCTCCAGTATTGCCACGGACTGCATATCGCCTTATCATCGGTTACATGGAAGCTGCTTTCACCATCCCTTCTGCCACTGGGGTGCGGGGTTAGCAGGGGACATTTTAGTGTGCAGACGCCCGCGGTAAGAAAAGGCCGAGTCCTTCGAAGCGACCAGTTTCAGCCAGGGAGCCGCCCATGACCGCGTCGCGCCAATACGTGCTGGAACTCCCTCATTTGCAGCTGCTGCTGGATGCGTTGCAGGGCCGCGGGTATCAGGTCATTGGGCCAGTCCTGCGCCAGGATGCCATCGTATATGACCGCCTGGACTCCATAGAGGACTTGCCCATTGGCTGGTCTGATGAGCAGGATGGCGGGCAATACCGGTTAATCAAACGGGACGACCAGGCGCTGTTTGGCTATGCCGTTGGCCCGCACTCATGGAAAAAGTTCCTTTTCCCGCCAGAGCGGCGCCTCTGGAGCGCCAGGCGAGATGCCTCGGGGTTCCACTTCATCTTTCCATTGACAACCCCCTGACAAACCCCACCAATTCCAGTTTAGGCTCAGGTCTTAGTAATATCAAGCTTGCCTGGAGGGTGGCAGTGCGTCAATTAGTCCTCCGTTATTCCGGCGCAAGGCGGAATTCAGCATTGCGCTTGAGCCGCACACGTACCCGGACATCGGCTTTCGTCGGTGATAAGAGTGGAACCATAACTTTCTGCTACGGTGGACTGGCTCAGTTCCCAGATTATAGTCGTGTACCAGTTTGCTTAAGGACTCAACTCGTCGCACCCAGACTTGTCGGGGCGGCCAGATAGGGACATGGCTGAAACGCACCCCTGGGTTCCGGCTTGCGCCGGAACGACGAAGGGCTAATTGATACACTGCCCAGATTATTGCCAAGTTGACTACTGGCAGGAGGGTATATATCATCACGCTTGAGCACATCCCTTGAGCATTGGCCAACAGTTTTGGCAGGGAGGTTTTATGACCGTCAAGCGACCTGCAGGACTAGCCCGCAAGGCAGGAGAGAACGGCGGCTCAACCCGGACCCGCCGCAATGGTGGGGCAGCCCGCTCTGCTGTAAAGGACGTGGTCGCCCAGACTGTCCGGTCGGGGATTATCCGGATAGTGATAGACCCCGCCAGGTCGCAGTCGCCCGCCTTTGGCGGGCTTTCCTTCGGCTCCGTGGGTCAGTACGAGAAGCTCCGGGGCACCGCCTACGGCGAGATTGACCCTGCCGACCCGCGCAACGCCGTGATTACCGACCTGCAACTGGCGCCGGTTAACACCCGGGGCATGGTTGAATACTCCATGGACATCTTTATCCTCAAGCCCATCAATCTGAACAACGGCAGTCATCGGATGCTCTTTGACTTCAACAACCGGGGCCAGATGCGGTTGGGCCGGTTGAACGACGCCCGTATGACTAATGATCCTTCCACTGCCAAGGATGCAGGCACCGGTTTCATCATGAACCTGGGCTACTCGGTGGTGTCCAACGGGTGGGATTTCGGGGCCAGCGGCCTCCAGTCTATGAAAATTAAGGTCCCCGTCGCCACCAACCGGGGGAAGACCATCACCGGGCCTTCCTACGAGTACATTGTATTCGACGACGACTCTACCCTGACCAGCGAGTTGACTTTCCCTGCGGCGACCACCAGCAAATCCGAGGCCAGGCTGACGGTGCGGGCGCTGCTGGATGATAAGCCGGTAGCGGTGCCCGAATCCGGCTGGGAATACACCTCTGCCGAGGGCAAAGCCATCCGCTTGCTGCCGGAGGGGACGCCCTTCAAGCAGAGCCACATTTACGAGTTTACCTACACCGCCAAAGACCCGGTGGTGTCTGCCGTGGGGCTGGCAGCTACCCGGGACTTCGTATCATTCCTGCGCCATGCCACCGCCGAGGAAGGCAACCCGCTGGCTGGGCATGTGCAGCACACCTTCAGCTACTCCATTTCCCAGCCCTCCCGCGTCTTGAACGACTTTCAGACCCTGGGGTTCAATGAAGATTTGAGAGGCCGCCGGGTCTTTGATGGCATTCTGAGCCACACGGGCGGCGGCAGCGGCGACCAGATTAACTTCCGCTTCGGCCAGACCGACCGCACGGAGCGCAACCGGCAGAACCACCTGTACCCGGAAGCGGTCTTCCCCTTTGCCCACCCGGTGTTGACTGACCACCTGAGCGGCAAGACCGCCGGGCGCAGCCAGCGGGGCGCAGCCAGCAACACCAGTCCCAAGCGATTTGAGGTGAACACCTCCAACGAGTACTGGTGCAAGGCGGCCTCGTTGCTGCATACCGACACCCGCGGCAAAGACCTGCCGGACCCGGAAGATGTGCGCTTCTATCTGTTGTCCGGTCTGTCCCACGGTGTTGGGGACATTAATGACCGCAAAGAAGGGCAGCAGTTCACCAACGCCGTCAGTCCCTTTGCCGCGCACCGGGCGCTCCTGGTGGCCCTGGACCAGTGGGTCAGCCAGGGGATGGCTCCGCCGGAAAGCAAGGCGCCCCGCCGGGCGGCGGATGGGGTTATGGCCGTGGCCCGGCCTGGCTTCCAGACCGGCGTTGTTCCCCAGGCCGCCCTGGGCTGGCCCAATATCCCCGGCGTTACCTATACCGGCCTGATTTCCACCAGGCACTTCCTGGATTTTGGGCCGGACCTGGACAAGGGCATCATTGCCAACTACCCGCCTTCCCTGGTAGGGCGCCCTGCCTACCCCATCTTTGTGTCCAGGGTGGACCAGGATGGCAACGAGGTGGCGGGGGTCCGCCTGCCGCCGGTGGAGGCGCCAGTAGCCACCACCACTGGCTGGGGACTGCGCCGCGCGGAGTACGGAGAGAACGACGGCGCCGAGTCCGACGGCCAGCACATCCCCTTCAAGACCACCGGGGCGGAGCGCCTTGCTGCTGGCGACCCGCGCCTGTCCCTGGAAGAGCGGTACAAGGACCATGCGGGGTACGTGGCGGCGGTCACCAGAGCAGCCCGCAAGTTGGAAGCCCAGCGCTTCCTGCTTCCAGCCGACGTGCAAATGTACATTGACGAGGCCCAGGCCAGCAACGTATTGATGCCTGCCGCCGTCTAAGAGGGTGTGTGACAATTCCCGCTTGTGGTGAGTCCCGACGTATCGGGATCCCGACTAGGTCGGGGCTTGTCGAACCATGAGCGGGCTAAAAGCTACTCATCCTTCGACAAGCTCAGGATGAGCGGGCTGGGTAGACGGCAT
>VGZV01000002.1 GCA_016872385.1 SAR202 cluster bacterium
CAGATAGACCAAGAACTCCAGAGGCTGTGGGACATGGCTGACACTCAGCCCAGCAAGGGACGTTCGGTAACAGTTTCATCTGAGGCAACCAAGTCCCTTCGGTAACAGTTTCTATTGACGCAACACGGGGGATTGTAAAAAGAAGAGGCCGCCCCGGCATTCCGGAGCGGCCTCTTGAGGTTCCTGTTGGAGTGGCCTGGCCTAGTAGTCCATGGGAGGACCCGCGGGAGCCGCGGGCTTTTCCTCTGGGATTTCCGTAATCATGGACTCGGTGGTCAGGACCATAGCCGCCACGCTGGCCGCATTCTGCAAGGCATAGCGGGTGACCTTGGCCGGGTCCACAATTCCCCGCTCCATCATGGGACCGAACTTGCCGAGCTCCGCATCGTAGCCATAGTCATCGGCATGCTGGCGCACGTCGTTCAGCACCACTGCGCCTTCCTGGCCGGAGTTTTCCACGATGATCTTGAGGGGCTGTTCCAGCGCCCGGCGCACGATGTTGGCGCCCACCTTTTCCTCTTCGCCCAGGTCCCGCAGGCCGTCAATAACCCGCTGGGCGCGCACCAGGGCCACGCCGCCGCCGGGAACGATGCCTTCTTCCACTGCAGAACGGGTGGCGGAAAGGGCGTCCTCCACGCGGGCCTTGCGCTCTTTCAGCTCAATCTCGGTGGCTGCGCCGACCTTGATGACGGCCACGCCGCCGGACAGCTTGGCCATGCGTTCCTGGAGCTTTTCCCGGTCGAACTCGGAGGTGGTCTCCTCAATCTGGGCCTTAATCTGGTTGATGCGGGCCTGGATGGCCGACTCCGCGCCGCGGCCTTCCACAATGGTGGTCTCGTCCTTGGTGGCGCTCACCCGCCGGGCATGGCCGAAGTCTTCCAGAGTGGCAGAGTCCAGCTTGCGGCCGGTCTCCTCGCTGATGACACGCCCGCCGGTGAGGATGGCGATGTCTTCCAACATGGCCTTGCGGCGGTCGCCGAAGCCGGGGGCCTTGACCGCCAGCACGTTCAGCGTGCCGCGCAGCTTGTTGACCACCAGGGTGGCCAGGGCCTCGCCATCCACATCCTCGGAGATGATTACCACGTTCTTCCGGCCCACCTGGAGCAGCTTCTCCAGAGCGGGGAGGATGTCGGCAACGGCAGACACTTTCTTGTCGGTGATGACCAGGGTGGAGTCCTCAACAACCGCTTCCATGCGGTCAGAGTTGGTGATGAAGTAAGGGGAGATGTAGCCGCGGTCAATCTGCATGCCTTCGACGTACTCAATCTCGTCGGAGAGGCCCTTGGACTCTTCCACGGTGATGACGCCGTCCTTGCCCACCTTTTCCATGGCTTCGGCGATGGTCTGGCCGATGGCCTCTTCATGGGCGGACAGGCTGGCCACTTGGCCGATGCGCTCGCGGGTTTCTACGGGCACCGCCATGCCCTTGATTTCCGAAACCACAGCTGCCACAGCCTTTTCAATGCCGCGCTTAAGGGCCATGGGGTTGGCTCCCGCAGTCACGTTCTTGAAGCCCTCGTTAATCATGGCCTGGGCCAGCACAATGGAGGTAGTGGTGCCGTCACCGGCGGCGTCGTTGGTCTTGGTGGCGGCTTCCTTCAAAAGGGCCGCGCCCATGTTCTCAAAAGGCTCGGGCAGCTCAATTTCCTTGGCGATGGTCACGCCGTCGCTGCACACCTGCGGGGGGCCAAACTTCTTGTCCAGGATTACGTTGCGGCCCTTGGGGCCTAGGGTCACTTTGACCGCATCGGCCAGGGTATCCACACCAGAGCGAAGAGACTTGCGGGCCTCTTCGGAATATGCCAGCTTCTTCGGGGGCATCCCTTTCCTCCTTATGCCTTATGGGTTAGGTTGCTTAAGCTTTGGGGTCTGGACCGCCTACGAGACCTTGGCCAGCACGTCGCTTTCCCGCATAATCAGGTACTCGTCGTCGCCGTCCTTGTATTCGGTGCCGGCGAACTTGGAATAAATAACCCGGTCCCCCACCGCGAGCTCCATGGGGATGCGGGCACCATCATCCGTAACCCGCCCCTGGCCCACGGCAACAATTTCGCCTTCCTGGGGCTTTTCCTTGGCGGTATCGGGCAGGTAGATGCCTCCCCGGGTGGTTTGCTCCCGCTGGATTGGCTTGATGACCACACGTTCTCCCAGAGGAACGAATTGAACTTTTGCGCCGACCACTGCTGCCTCCTTTCCTGATCCGTCTCGTTACGCTGCTGGTCCGCTGACCGTTGAGTTAGCACAGGCCAGGCGGTGCCCTTTGCGCATGACATGGATTTAGCACTCGGAGTATTTGAGTGCTAAATTATGGTAATGAACCTAACAATACTTGTCAAGAGTGAAGCGTCGCCCTATGATTTAGCCAGAATTGCTTTCTGCACAGTATGCGGAAAGGGGCCATTGGCGCCGGAATTTGGCGGCTCCAAATCTGAATGCTTGGCACTTTTTTGGCACCCTGCCGGACGGCCCGCGGGAGCAGCACGCCATCAGGTCCAACTATCGCTACATAGACTTACGGCTGGAACCGCCGAGGGCCACCGTGACCCTGGCCTGTCCGGACACGGGCAACCGCATCACGCAGGCCATGGCGGAGGAGCTGCGCCAAGTGTGCCGCCAACTACGGGAGCAGGACCACATCCACCTGGCGGTGCTGACGGGCTCTGGCAATAGCTTTTCCGTGGGGCGGGAAGAGGCCCCACAGAAGGCAGGCAGCGGCCCTGCCCCAGCCCGGGACGCCTGGATGGAGCAGCGCAGAGTGGCGGGAGCGGTGGCGGCCCTGCCCATGCCGGTGGTGGCTGTGCTGAACGGCGACGCCCTGGACCACGGGCTGGAGCTGGCCCTGGCCGCGGACTTGCGGGTGGCCTCCGCCAGCGCCATGCTGGGCATAACGGACCTGGCGGCCGGGCGGTTTCCCTGGGATGGCGGCATTCAGCGGCTTGCCCGGCTGGCAGGCCTTGCCTGGGCGCGGGACATGGTGCTGACCGGAAGGGTGGTGAGCGCCCAGGAAGCCCTGGAACTGGGACTGGTGAACCGCGTGGCGGCAAATGACAGCGTGGAAGTAGAGATGGAGGCCCTGGCCCGGCAGATGCTGGCCGCAGGCCCCATAGCCGCGCGTTACGTCAAAGAGGCCATTGTCCAAGGGGCAGACCTGACCCTGCCCCAGGCCCTGCGGCTGGAGGCCGACCTGAGCGTAATTTTGCAGACCACCACCGACCGGGCGGAGGGCATCCAGTCTTTTAAGGAGCGGCGCAAGCCCAGGTTTACCAACCGGTAGAGTATCATAGATAAGGCAACGCCTATGGCGAGGGGGCTGACTAACCGTGAAAGTTAAGCTGGACCTGCACACCCACATCTGGGAAGCCTTCAACTTTCAGCCGCCCTCCCTGACCATTGCGGAGAAAGTCATTGCCCAGGTCAAGGCCCGGGGCATTGACGGTATCGCCATCACCGACCACCACAATAAAGAGTGGGGCATGGAGTTCCGGGAGTTGGTGGAGCGCCACTTCCCTGGGGAGATAATTATCATTCCCGGCTGGGAGATTGAAATCCGCCCGGCGCACCGGCCTTTTGACGAGTACCAGGTGGCGGAACTGTTCCTGCCCCAGGGCGGCACCTTCCGCATCTACTGCCACCCCGGCTACTATTCCCCCAACATCGTCATAGAGCAGAACATCCATGGCATTGAGATTGATAACTACATCCACAACTGGCACATCCGCCGCAGCCAGGTGCAGGAGGTGGCCGACGCCCACGACCTGATGACCATCAAGGTCAGCGACGCCCACAACCTGGAGAACATCGGCCTGCGCTACACGGAAGTCGAGCTGGAGGAGTTGTACCGGCGGGCGGTGCCTCCCGGCTAAGCATTATGTCCAGTTTTGCCGCTTTGTTATACGAAAAGCAGGGGGCGGTGGCGCACCTCTCGCTGAACCGTCCGCAGGCGTTGAACGCCTTCAGCGTCCAGATGCGGGACGACTTGGCCGAAGCGCTGTCGGCAGTATCGGACGACCCGGAAGTGCGCACTTTGCTGATTACCGGCCAGGGCCGGGCCTTTTGCGCCGGGGCCGACCTGACTGAATTCGGCACTGCGCCTTCGCCCGTGGCGGCGCGGCGGGTGCGCTGGGAGCGGGACATCTGGGGCCAGCTCTGGGGGCTGAACATCCCGGTGGTCACCGCCGTACACGGCTGCTGCATCGGCTCCGGGCTGGAGATTGTGTTGCTGGGCGACCTGTGCATTGCCGCCGAGGACACCAGCTTTGCCATGCCGGAGGTGCAGTTGGGAATGATCCCCGCCGCGGGCGGCAGCCAGACCCTGCCCCGCTACGCGGGCAGCGCCGCAGCCCTGGACTTGCTGCTCACTGGCCGCAGCTTTGGCGCTCATGAGGCCCAGAGGCTGCATCTGGTGACCAGGGTAGTACCCCAGGCAGCGCTGCTGGATACCGCCTGGGCACTAGCCAGGCAGCTGGCCGCCCTGGACCGCCGCCTGGTTGCCGCGGCCAAGCAAGCCCTGCGGGATGGGCGGGACTTGCCGCTGGAGGTGGCGCTGGCGCTGGAGGACAGACTGGGGGCAGCTGTCTAAACCCGGGCACGATAGGATGTCAAGAAGGGCCAGGGAAAAGAGAATGACTCAAGAGACTAATAGTCAAGCTTACGAAAAATTCGCCGGGCTGTGCGCTTTGCTGGTCGGTCTGTCGGGCATAGGGTACGCGGTGGCGTTTATAGTCTTGCTCCTGGGCGGGGTGGCCCCTGGCCCAGGTGCTCTTCTCAGCAGCCTTTTCCTCTTGCTGGGCGGGTTGTTGACCCCTGCGGTACTGGCAGCCCTCTACCATCATCTTAAGCACGTGGACGCTGGCTTCTCCCTCCTGGGTCTGCTGCTGTCGGCAGTTGGGGCCGTGGGCGCTGCCATCCACGGCGGTTACGACCTGGCCAACGCGCTGCATCCCCCAGCGGTGCTGGCCGGGGACCTACCCAACCCGGTGGACCCCCGCGGTCTCCTGACTTTCCTGTCGGCGGGCTTGGGCCTGTTGGTTATCGCCTGGCTGATGGCGCGGAGCCCCAGGTTCCCCAAAGGACCGGCCGTCCTTGGCGGCGTTTCGGCATTATTGATGGTCATTCTCTATCTGGGACGCCTGGTTGTCTTAAATCCCAAGAGTCCGGCCATTCTGGCTCCGGCCCTGCTAAATGGCTTTCTGGTTAATCCCGCCTGGTATGTTTGGGTAGGGGCTTCCCTCTGGCCGAAGCGAAAGCCATGAACATCAGCGAGTTTTTGACCATCGCCAGCGCCATTGTGCCAGACCGGACCGCGCTGATATTTGACGATCAAACCACTACCTTTGCCCAGCTCAAGGAGCGGGTGGATCGCCTGGCCAACGCCCTGGCTGACCTGGGTGTAGGCAGGGGCGACCGCATCGCAGTCATGCAGGTCAACTGTCCCCAGGCAGTGGAGGCCTGCTTTGCCGCCGCCCAACTGGACGCCATCTATACGCCGTTGAACTTCCGCGCCAAAGCGGAGGAGCTGGCGCAGATGCTGGAAATCGCCCGGCCCAGCGTGCTGCTGGTGGGGGAGCGTTACCTTCCCCTGGTGGCCGGCGGCGCGGTCCCGCCGGAGCACACCTTTCTGCTGGATGCGCCGCCGGCTGGCAATCAACCCAGTTATGAGGCTTCGCTGGCCCAGGCACCAGGGGAGCAGCTCCATTTTCCCGAGGCCAGCGATGACGACACCGCCGCCATCGTCTTTACCGCCGGAACCACCGGCGTGCCCAAGGGCGTGATGCTGACCCATGACAGCTTCGCATCGTATATTCTGGCCAACGTCACTCCCGCCGACCCGGATACCACGGAGACCAATCTGCTCACGGTGCCTCTCTACCACGTGGCCGGACTACAGGCGGCCCTGTCCGCAGTGTACGGCGGGCGCACCTTGTTGATTATGCGGCAGTTTGAACCCCTGGAGTGGCTGGAACTGGCCCAAAAATACCAGGCCGGCCGGGCTATGCTGGTGCCCACCATGCTGAAGCAGTTGATGGAGCATCCTCAGTTCCATGAGTTCGACCTTTCAGCCCTGAAAGTCATCACCTATGGCGCAGCGCCCATGCCGGTGGCGGTCATCCGCCAGGCCATTCAAGAGTTCCCCCACGCCCGTTTCATCAATGCCTTTGGCCAGACCGAGACTGCATCCACCATCACCATGCTGCCTCCGGAAGACCATGTGCTGGAGGGGTCTCCTGAAGAAATTGAAAAGAAGCTCAAGCACCTGTCCTCCATCGGCAAACCCCTGGAGGACGTGGAAGTGAGTATAGTCTCGGAGGACGGCGCACCGGTTGCTCCTGGGCAGGTGGGCGAGATTGCGGCCAGGGGTCCGCGGATGATGAAGGGCTACTGGCGCCAAGAGGGCGCCACCCAGGAAACCCTACGGTCGGGCTGGGTGTACACCGGGGACTTGGCCTACCAGGACGAGGACGGCTACATTTACCTGGCAGGCCGGGCCAAGGACTTCATCAAACGCGGGGGAGAAATGATCTCGCCCGAAGAAGTGGAACAGGTGCTTATGGCCCATCCCCAAGTGGCCGAAGCGGCAGTCATCGGCGTGCCTGACGCCCACTGGGGCGAGGAAGTGCGGGCTTTGGTGGTGCTCAAGCCAGGCCGGCCAGTAAGCCAAGAAAAACTGGAAGAGTTCTGCCGCCAGCGGCTGGCCAGCTTTAAGCGGCCTCGTTCGGTGGTGTTTTTGCCGGAACTGCCTCGAAACTCCCTGGGCAAGGTGCTAAAGCGGGAGCTGCGGCAGCAGCACGGCTATCCCATCCAGCGCCAGGAATAGAAAGGCAGCAAACCCCACCTCTGGCCAAGTTGAGTCCCACCTGACAGCAGGGCCCAACTTGGCCATGCCTATACTATTTCTCAGGACTGCTTGGAGCCTTCTGGTTTCTCCCACTGCGCCGCAACCTTACTGCCGGGATCACCGCCAGCATCCCCAGAATCCCTAGCCAGGCCAGGTCCGGGGCGGAGCCGTTGCATCCGCTGGCTTTGGGCGCAGGCGTAGCAGCGGGCACCGGTGTGGGCGAAGGATTGCCAGGGGTTGCCGTAGCAACAGGCGACACCGGGGTAGGCGTGGGGGTTGCCGTGGATAGGCTTGTAGGCGGCCTGATGTTAGGCCCGCCGGTGGGAGGAACGACAGTAAGCGGCGGCACCACCGGTCCCGGAGTGTTTACCGGAGGCGCCGGCGTAGGCGGCACAGCAGTTGGCGGAGGCGGGAGTGGCGTGGCCGTGGGGACTATCACCACGGGTGTTGGCGGCGGCACAGGAGTGGCCGTGGGAAGAAGCGGAGGCCGAGTTGGGGTAGGCGTGCTGGTTGGAGTGGGAGCGGGTGTCGCTGTCGGTGCAGGAAGCACAGTTCCCGAGGCGCTCTGCAATTCCACCGCCACCACCAGCCAGTGGGCGTTGGGCGTCCAGCTCATGTCCACCAGGGTGGCAAAGTTGTTGCGGAACTCCGCCTGAAAGCACAGGCCGCTGGCGCAGGCAGGCCCGCCAACCAGGGAATACCCATCCCCTGGCTTGATGCCCGAAGAACTGTTCCGGTTCATGGCGAAGGCCGCCGCCACCGCTCCGCCACCAATGGCGGATACCTTGAGGTTCACACTACCAAAGGGTTCAAAATTGCCGGAGGATTCGCGGTAGCTGCGGAAAGCCGACTGGACCACCGCGCCAGAGCCGCTACCCCAGCCAGGTTTGCGTTGGTGTACTCTAGCACTGTCCACGCAAAGCCAATGGGCGACTCGGACTTGATCTCGACCGTGCTGCTTGTGCTGCCGGAGGACAGAGACCGAAACAAGGTGAGCCTGCGCTGTCCGGCGGTAACGGTATCTACCTGCAACCAGGAACGTCCGGAGTCGCTCACTGTGGCCGCGGAGCCGCTGGCCTCCTCTTCTGCTATCCAGAGCAGCGCCAGCCGGTTGGCTCCAATGTTCAATGCAGACGTGGAAGCAACAGGCGATCGGGAAACCCCAAACGCTACTTGCGAGGCCGTAATTCCAGCCCCGGCTTGGGTATTCACCAGTCCCGGAGCTGAACCTCCTTGGTGCTGCTGACTAATGAGGAGCGAAGTATTTAGATATCCTGTCTGCGCGGTCAGCGCCGCTGTAACCACCAGCCCGAGAGTTAATACCAGGAAATAGACCGCTCTCCACATGTTCTTCTCCCCATATTTCCGCACCCGCCGGGGTGGGAAGCTTGCCGGCAAACTTTGCACTACCCAGGGGTAAAGGGCTCGCAACTCATCTGGTCGAAGCCGTGACAGTAAGATATTATATGCCTTGCCGGAGGCCCGCGGCATTACCTGGGCGGCTGGCCTGCGGCAACCCAGCGTACAGTAAGGAGGGTGACTATGCCTCGCGTACCAACGGTTAGCCGTGAGAAGGTTCCAGCCAAGCACCAAAAGACCTTTGACGAAATTGTCTCTACCCGCGGCCGTGGCAATACGGTGGATAGTGGGCCTGGCTCCATAATGATCAACAGCCCGGAGATGGCCAAGCGGGCCAATCAGCTTTCGGGCTACCTGCGCCGTGAGTCCACCCTGTCCAAACGAGTTCAGGAACTGGCGATGATTACTACCGCCCGCGCCATGGACTGCCAGTATATCTGGAATGCCCACGCTGCTTCGGCCCGCAAAGAGGGAGTCAGCGAGGCGCTGGTGGACGCCCTGAGGGACAAGAAGCCTTTGCCCCGCATGACTGCTGAAGAAGCGGCGGTGGTGAACTACGGGCTGGAGTTCTACAAGACCCACCGGGTCAGCCAGACCAACTTTCAAGCGGCCCTGGACCAGTTCGGGGCGCAGGGCCTGACGGAACTCACCACTCTAATGGGTTATTACGCCCTGCTGGCCTTTAACGCCAACGCCTTCCAGATAGACTTGCCCGCGCAGCGCACAGAAAAGGTTCTGCCGGTCTAGTCCAACATTTTGGCGAAAGAGGGAGACCGCACCATCTAAAGGGCAGTCTCAGGCGTTAACCAGGAAAAAGTTACCCGCCCCGGCCTTCTGTGAGGCTGTGGGCGGGTAATCTTTTTCCGGGATTCTTTCCAGGCCGGTAGTTAGCCGCCCTTGCGGACCTCCACGTGCGCCATCTTCTCCAGGAAATGCAGGATAGCTGAATGGTCGGCCTCGCCCTCCCCGTCGTTCATCAGCGAACCCAGCATCTGCTGCACCAGCGCCGTGACCGGCAGGGGGACGTTCAGCTCCTGAGCGGTCTGTAGCACGTTGCGCAGGTCCTTCTGGTGCAGGCGGATGCGGAACCCGGCGCGGAAGTTGCGGTTGAGCATCATGGGGGCTTTGGCCTCCATGACCGCACTGCCCGCCAGGCCGCCCCGGATGGCGTTGAAGACCCGCTCCGGGTCCACACCGGCCTTCTGGGCCAGCACCATCGCCTCGCTCAGCGCCTCAATGTTGGCCGCCACAATGATCTGGTTGGCCAGCTTGGTAATGTTACCCGCACCAACGTCGCCGGTCAGCACTACGTTGCGGCCCATCACCTTCAGCAAGTCGCTGCACTGGTCAAACACTTCCTGCTTTCCCCCCACCATGATCGCCAGGGTCGCGTTGATGGCTCCCGGTTCCCCCCCGCTTACCGGCGCATCCAGCAACTCCACCCCTTTTTTGGAGCATTCGGCGGCAATCTTCTGAGACATGGAGGGGGCGATTGAGCTCATGTCAATGATGATGGAACCGGGCTTAGCCCCTTCCAGCACCCCGTTGGGGCCCAGAATGGCGCGCTCGGAATCCGCCGAGTCCGGCAGCATAGTGATAATCTTGTCGCTCACCTGGGCAACCCCGCGGCTGGATTGCCCGGCCTTGGCGCCATCCAGAACCAGCTCTTCCACCCTCTCTCCCACCACGTCGTGCACCGTAACCGAGTATCCGGCTTTCAGTAAGTTCTTCGCCATGGGCTTGCCCATGATGCCCAGTCCAATGAACCCAATCCGGTCAGCCATGCAATCTTCTCCTCGTTTGTCCGTTTGTCCAAAGCCCACCACCGAGATAGCCAATGGAGTGAATAATACTACAGATTGGACGACATTCGTACCGGTCCGCTTCAAGGCTTCAGGGCTGTTTCGTTCTCGGCGAAGGTAGGGGCAGATCTATATGTCTGCCCCGTAGCAGTCTGGGCGCACACGCAGGTGCGCCCCTACGGTTAAGACAAAATGAGTCAACCCCACTCAGGGGCTCTCCAAAGTGTAGATGGCAGGAAGCTGCCGGTAACGCTGGTCCAGGTCGGTGCCGTAGCCCACCAGGAACTTATCGGGCACCGTGAAGCCCAGGTAGTCAATGTTTACTGGCATCACCCGTCGGGAGGGCTTGTCCAGCAAGGAACACAGCTTGATGGACCCCGCACCGCTCCGCTTCAAGTATTTAAAGGCGGCGGCGGTGGTGATTCCCGTATCCACAATATCCTCCACCAGAATGATGTCTCGTCCCTGCACTGCCGGTCTGGGCAGACCCATCAACACCTTGGCCCGGCCGGAACTTACTGTCCCACCGCCATAGCTGGAAAGCCGCACAAACTCGATGCTTTGCAGGGGTGTCTGCATCTGCCTGACCAGATCAGCCAGGAAGATGAAGCACCCCCGCAGGATGCCCACTACCACCGGGGAGCGGCCCGCATAGTCATAGTCCAGCTCTCCCGCCAGCCGGGCTACGGCTGCCGAAATTTCTTCTGCCGACAACAGCGGAACCAGATTCGGCGCAGAATCGCCTTGCAAAGTGACCTCCAAAAATTAACTTGCGCATTTTACCACGACCATCCCGCAGAACCGAGGCGGACACCCTGGACTTGGGAATTGGGCTTGGTGTAACGTCTAACCAAGGTGGGAATACTGGGCTGGGGCCAAACCAGGTCCGCTATCCTCACATTCGCGAAATGAGGTCTTTCATGCCCACACCAACCAATGGCAAGACGGCGCTGGTCACCGGAGGCGCCGGATTCATCGGCTCCCACGTGGTGGACCGGCTGGTGGCCCTGGGATACCGGGTAGCAGTGCTGGACAACCTCAGCACCGGCAGGACCCAAAATCTCCACCCGGCAGCGGCGCTGCACGTGGCCGACGTAAATGACCCTTCAATACCAGAGATTTTCCAGCAGGTGAAGCCCAACCTGGTGTTCCACCTGGCGGCCCAAATTAGTGTCAGCGCTTCAGTCCGCGAACCTATCGCCGACGGCCAGACCAACGTGCTGGGCATGCTGCGGGTGCTGGAGGCAGTGAAGGCCTGCGGCGTGGAGAAAATTATCTATTCTTCCACCGGCGGCGCTCTTTACGGCGAACCCCAGACTCATCCCTGTTCCGAAGAGCACCCCATAGCGCCCCTTTCACCTTACGGCCTTTCCAAGTACCTGGCAGAGCTTTACATTCTGCTGTACTACCGGCTCCACGGGCTGGATTACACTATATTGCGCTACGGGAACGTGTACGGCCCGCGCCAGGACCCCCACGGCGAAGCTGGAGTTGTCGCCATTTTTACCCAGGCCATGCTGGAAGGCCGGGGGGTGAAAATCTTTGGGGACGGCTTCCAGGAAAGGGACTTTGTGTACGTGGGCGATGTGGCCGAGGCAAACATCCAGGCCATTGGCAAAGGTACTGGCGGCGCTTACAACATTGGCACCGGGCACGGCAGCACCGTAAACCAGGTGTTCCAGTTGCTCCAGCAATGTACCGGGTATCAAGAAGCGGCCGAATATACTCCGCCCCGCCCAGGGGATGTGTACCGGATTAGTTTGAGCCACCGCAAGGCGGCGGCGGAACTGGGGTGGCAGCCCCAGGTGTCTCTGGAAGAGGGCTTGCGCCACACTGTAGAATATTTCCGCAACCGCCGTGGGTGAACGGCATCAGTGTTAACCAGCAGGCAGGAGGCAAACCGCCGGATGGAAGCAGAATACGATGTCATTATCCTGGGCGCAGGGGCCGCGGGCCTCTCCGCCGGATTGTACACAGGCCGCGCCATGCTCAAAACGCTAATAATGGAGAGCGTCGGCGCCGGCGGCCAGCTCCTGGTTACCGACCTGATAGAAAACTATCCGGGGTTTCCCGATGGCGTGCACGGCCAGGCCCTGGCCAAGATGATGGAAGCCCAGACCACCAAATTCGGGCCAAAGATTGAATACACAGAGGTAGAAGCGGTAGAGGACCTGGACAAGCCCGTAAAGATAGTTAAGACCTATGACCGCAGCTACACCACCAAAACCATTATCATTGCCAGCGGCGGAGCGCACAACAAGCTGGGTGTCACTGGCGAAGACGCGTTCGCTGGCCGGGGAGTGTCTTATTGCGCGGTGTGCGACGGCAACTTCTTCCGCGGCCAGGACGTAATGGTGGTGGGCGGCGGCGACGCAGCCATGGACGAGGGTTACTACCTCAGCGGCATTGTCAAGTCCGTCACGGTAGTGCACCGCCGGGATGAACTCCGGGCCACCAAGGTGCTGCAGGAAAGGGCCTTCAAAAGCCCCAAGTTCAAGTGGCTGCTCAGCCACGTGGTGGAGGAATTCAAGGGCAACGAGGCCTTGGAAGTCGCCAGGGTCAAAGACCTGAAAACTGGGAAGATCTATGATTACCCCGCGGCGGCCGCCTTCATCTACGTGGGCTTTCACCCCAACTCCGCCTTCCTCAAGGGCAAGGTGGACATGGACGCCTTGGGGCACATTCACACTGACCTGCACATGCGCACCAAAATCCCCGGCGTTTATGCCTGCGGCGACGTGCGCGCCGAATCAACCCGGCAGTTGGGCGTGGCCGTGGGCGACGGCATCACCGCTGCCCTGGCGGCTTTCCATTACTTGAGCACCTAGATATCGTACATCTCGTGGCTGTTGAACTGCCCTGCGGCAACGGACCGCAGGGCAGTCTTTTTTGCGGAAATCCCAGGAACCAGTGACAAAACGCCGTTGCCAACTGCTTCAAACGACCCATACACTCCAACCAGGCCAGGGCAGCGCTGTGGGCCATTGGGCGCCACTGCCACACGGGAGAAAAGCGAGGAGGCAAATTGTCCATTAAGAACGCCATTACACGGTTCGATATGCCCACCGTCAACTTTGACCGGGCGGTAAAGTTTTACTCCAACATCCTGGGGGAAAACCTTCACGTCAGTGAGTTCATGGGGCAGAAGCTGGCCATCTTTCCCTGCGAGCAGTCCCAGGATTCGGTGAGCGGCTGCCTGGTGCCGCCAGGGCCAAACTGCAAAGTCTCCAGCGAAGGCACGCGAATCTACCTGAACTGCCAGGGCAAGCTGGATGCAGTGGCAAGCCGGGTGGAAAAGGCCGGGGGCGAGATTATGCAGCCCAAGTTCGCCATTGGCGAGCACGGGTACATTGTGATGATCCGGGACAGCGAAGGCAACACCGTTGGCCTGCACAGCGGCAGCTAGGGCCTGTCCTGAAAATTCGCCGCCGCGTACGTAGAGCCGCAGGAATCCAGACCCAACCTTCTCCGGCTGTTACACAGTCTCTGGACGGCACTTAGTTAAAACCGGCCTGCCAATTCCTTGGCCAGCAGCATCAGGCTGCCTGCGGCGCTGACTGCAATGGCAATATACCTGAAGACCCGCGCGTCTACACGGCGCACCAGCAGCGAGGACAGACCCATGCCCAGCGCCAGTCCCGGTAATAACAGGCCAATGTTGGTAAGAGTAGGCCGGTCCACCAGGCCCGCCCACAAATAGAAGCCAAAAGCGGCGGCATTGGCCAGCAGAAAATAGAAAGCCAGGGAGGCCCGCATGGCGGACGCAGGCCAGCCCTGGGCCATCACGTAAAATGCGGCCAGCGGCCCGCCAATGCTAAGTGTAGTTACGGAAAGCGAAGCCAGGAAGCCGAAGACCGGCCCGGCAAAGCGCCGCCGCGCCAGCGGCAGCCGGATGTTAAACAGGGCCATTAAGCACAAGGCCAGTATGATGACGGCAATGGTGACCCGCAACAGCGTGGAGTTTGCGTTGCTGAGGGCCAGCACCCCCAAGGGCACCGCCGCCAGTCCCCCTGCCGCCATGCCACCCACGGCCCGCAGGTTTAAATGACGCCGGGTCTGGAACAGGACCAGGCACAGCAGCAAGCCAATAAGGGTGTTGGCAATCACCACCGAAGGCTGGGGCTCCAGGAATAACAGCATCACTGGAGTGATAACCAACCCCATGCCAAAGCTGACCGTACCCATGACCGTGGCGCCCAGACACACCGCGGCTAGGACAATCACCAGCTCCAGTCCACTTAACACGCCGGGTTTCTCTGGTTGCAATGGTTAGCTATTTGTAAATTGGTCAACTGCGGAACAATCCTTGTACCGCGGCCTGGCGCAGTACCGCTTCCACCTGCACCACCGGCGGCCCGTTGCGGCGCACTGCCACCGCCACCTGCTGCTGGGGCATCACGGAGAAGGCCCGTTCCCCATCCAGGGCCACAGTGCAATGCCTTCCTGCCGGCAACATCACGCTGGTGTCCTCAGGCACCAGCTCCCAGCTTTGAATTGGCACCCAACGGACCGCGCCCGGGGCAATGGGGGCCAGCACAACCATCGCACCCTGGGCCGGTGGCGTGTCCCCAAGGCCGCGGCGCTGGCCTGAGCCACTTTCTCCAGTCTCACTCAGAACGTAGTGGAGGCCTCCAGGATCGGCCAGAGACACAGGAGCCAAGCGCGCCCCCACCGAAGACAGGCCGATGCTGGCTGGCTCGGCACGGGTCAGGAAGACCTCATAGAGTGTTCCCAAATCCCAGATGGCTCGTGTGCCCACAAACCTTTCCCGGGAAAAAGCCACGTCCACCAGCGCCAGGTCCTTGTACTGGCCGTCCACCCAAATCTCCAGGGTCTTGCTGGTTATCAGGCCCTGGGATAAGTCCACCGACTTCTGGGCCACCAGCCCAGCGGCCAGCCCGGCCAAAGTCCCCTCCGTCATCACGGGAAAGACGTTGTTGGTGCCCGTGGAAATGGCCACCATGGGAATGCTGGCGCATCCTCTGGCTACTGCCCGGTTAGTGCCGTCGCCACCTAGAGTCACCAGGCAATCTACCGCCAGCTCGCCCATGCGCTGGGCCGCTTCCACGGTGTCTGCCTCGGAGTACCGGACAGGCATAGGCAGCACCTTGAGGTCCAAAGACAGTTCCGGGTCGTCGCGGGCACGCTCGGCCAGGTGGGCGCTGTCGGGCATGGCCACCACCTGCCCGATGCCGGTGGCTTGCAGCCCCAGGAGCACCCGCCGCAGAATGTTGACCTTCTCCCAGTCCGGCACCACCCGGCCCTGGGCCACCAGGCGGCGGATGTCCTTGCTGGATGCAGGGTTGGCTATGATGCCCGCCAGTGCCAAAAGATCGTCGCTCCTGCCAGATTCGGCTGACGCTGTTGCTATAATGAGCGGGATTGTAGCCACGGCCAGGAACACCGTCAACTTTGGACTGAGCGGGGGACATCATGAACACGGAACTGTGCTTTGCCTCGGCGGCAGAACTCCGGCCTTTAATTGATTCCCGGCAAGTCTCCATTGTGGAGTTGGTGGAGCTGTTTTACCAGCGAATTGAGGCGCTGAACCCCCGGCTGAACGCATATCTGGCCCTGTGTCCGGACCTGGCCCTGGCGGAGGCCCGCGCCGCCCAGAGGGAAACACAGAAGGGAAGGCGCAAAGGGCCATTACACGGCATACCCGTCTCGGTCAAAGACCTGGAAATGACCAGAGACATTCCAACCACCCTGGGGTCAGCGGTGTTCCGGGATAGGGTGCCCAGCATGGACTCGGTGGTAGTGGAGCGGCTGCGGCAGGCGGGAGCCATCCTCCTGGGCAAGACCAACACCCCGGAACTGGGACTATCCGGCACCACGGAAAACCGGCTGGGCGGCCCGTGCCGGAACCCCTGGGACCCAGAACGGACGGCGGGAGGCTCCAGCGGCGGCGCGGCGGCGGCCTTGGCGGCGGGACTGTGCACCCTGGCCACGGGCAGCGACGGCGGCGGCTCCATACGCATACCGGCCAGCTTCAGCGGGGTGTTTGGCATAAAGCCGTCCCAGGGCAGGGTGCCTCGCTACGGGGGCTACGGCCGCCCGTCCGCCAACCACTTTTCCCAGCCTGGCCCCATGTCCCGGGGCGTGGAAGATACAGCGCTGTTGCTCCAAGTGCTGGCGGGACCGGACAGTCGCGACCCCGGATCCCTGCGGGATGCGCCGCCTGACTACCTGGCCGGCCTGAACGACGGCGTCGCCGGATGGCGCATTGCCTGGAGCGCCGACCTGGGTTATGCCCCGGTGGAGCAGGAAGTGGCCCAAGCGACCAGAGAAGCGGCCCAGGCATTTGCTGGCCTGGGCGCCGTGGTGGAAGAGGCAGGCCTGGTTATCGAAGACCCCTTTCCCGCCTTTTGGGACATTTTCGCCACCGCCGCCCACACTTCCTATGGTCAGCTATTCCAGCAGCACTGGGGGCAACTAACCGACTACGGGCAATATGCCCTAGAGCACGGCGCGTCGGTGAGCGGGGCAGACTACTCCCGCGCCTTGCTGCGGGTGGACCAACTGCGGCGTCAAATGGAGACCTTTTTTGACCGCTATGACCTGCTGCTGACGCCAACCATGGCGGTAACTGCCTTTTCCATCGAGCAGCGGCCCACAGTGATAGCAGGGAAGCCGGTGGAACCCTTCTGGGGTTACTTACCCTTCACGTTCCCCATCAACATGAGCGGACAGACCGCCTCCAGCGTGCCCTGCGGGTTCTCCAGCGCGGGGCTCCCCATTGGGCTGCACATCATCGGCCCCCGGGGTGCGGAAGCCAAAGTCCTGCGGGCCTCGGCAGCTTTTGAACAGGCGCGGCCCTGGCGGCATTTGCGCCCGCCGGTATCCTGACGCACCAAAAAGCATCGCCTCCGTCACAACGCATTGGCGACGGAGGCGATTGGACGGCCAGGGTTCCTGGGAATTTAAGAACCGGGAGCTGTGATGGTGATGTGGGACATATAGGAGTCCTTGGTGGCGCCGTGGACGTGCTTTTCCCCCGCGCGGATGTGCACCACGTCTCCCACGGTAATGCGCTCTTGCCGCCCACTTTCGTCAGACACAAAGCCAATGCCCGCCGTGACCACCAGGATCTGGTCGCTGGCGTGGGTGTGGACGCCGGTGGTGGCCCCCTTGCCAAAGTTCACCACGCTGGCGTTAAAGAACTTGGAGCCATTGGCGGGGATAATGGTCTGGCGGGTTCGCTTGACCTGGCCTCCCGTCCAGCCTTCAATGGGCGTAGCGGTTGCCACTGGCTCGTACTCGATCTCGCTAATCCGAATGACGCGCATGTCCAACCCCCTCTAGATGATGGTTGCCGGCCTCAACCCGAGATTGGAGTACGGCCAGCGGTGCCAGAATAGCATCTTTCATTCAGCGAGGAAATACCTGGCTGGACATGCCGGGCAGTCACGGAAAGAAACCCACGTTGATTAATCCTCGCCATAGCCGCAGGAGCGCACCTGCGCATGGCCCAGCCTGCTCAGGGCAGACACGTGGGTCCGCCCCTACCTTCCCCAGAACGAACAACCCTGGGCACAAACCCGCCGCCCTTGACGTAATTTTAAGACAATGCTAAAAAAGGGGATAATTTTATGTTAAGGGTAAGCAATGCTGCCACTGAGGTCAAAACTACGGCCCCTTTTACTAGTAGCTGCTGTCCTGACGGCCCTGGGCATAGGACAGGTTGGGCTATGGCACAATGACTCTCCGCAGCCGGGCTTGGAAGCGCCCCGCAACATCCGCCTGCAATTATCTGCCCAAGCCTGGGAGCTGGCCCAGCAGGAAAGCCTGGCCTTTCCCACCGAAACCGCCGGATTCTCGGTATTCCACCGCGTGCCCAGCAGCCAAGAATTTAAGAAGTCGTCGCTGGACGAAACACTATTGGGGAAAGCCAAGTCCAGCGTCCGGCGTGCCGGGCCCGCCAAACTGGTGGAAATTGGAGAAACCTACACCATCCTCTCCGTGCCCATTGTGAACATTGACGGCCAGACCAGCCCGGTCAACCTCTATTACGACACCCAGGGTTGGATTGTGGCCTACCTGGACCAGGACGCTCCGGCCTCCCAGGCCTGGCAAGCCCGTGCGCTGAACACCCAGGTCCCGAAGCTGGAAAACATCGAGACCACCCTCCTGGACACCGTTAATGAGGTGCTGGTGGAAGCTCTGGCCCTGCCTGCCCTTCTTTCCCAAGAGGCAGGCTATTACCACTGGCAATACCCCAATGCCACCGGATTCCTCATGTTTGGCAGCGCCCTGGGAACTATCGCCAACGAACAGGTGGCGTTCGCTGTCCCGGATTCCTTTGACGTTTACGAAATATCCACGTCGCTCTGGGTCAGCGGCAGCGACGGCGCCTGCGGCGAAGTCACGCTGGATGGAGCGACGGCTATAGCAAAGCAGTGCAACCGCAGCTTTACACACCAGGCGTCCGACCTGACCAAGCTTTCTCCCCACGGCGCCCGCAACCTCAGCCTGGCCCAGACAGAGTCCAACAAAGGCGCCACGGGCGCACTGACAGCCCTGGTCTATTCCGCCAAGCAGTAATGAGGACAGGGAGAAAGGTGAGGCTTCGCAGACACAGTCAACCCAGGGTCCTGCGGGTCTTGCTGGGGCTTGGTGCCTTGGTCCTGTGGCTGGCTTGTTTCTGGCTGCTGCCACTGCGGCCTGCCAGCAGCGCCTGGACGGGGCCACTGCGCTGGCCAGGGGCAATTTCCCACAGCTAAATTGCGGTGTCCCACCCACCAGCACTGCGCCCGCTCGCCCTGCGGCCGATGACTGCGCCAGCTACAGGCTCAGGCGTAGCCTCGGACCGCATAACTTTCGGTGACAAAACCGGCCAGGGTGTTCCGCAAGCCGCATTTGGTGATGGCGTGCCTCACCACGCCCCGGAACTCGCCGCTGCACGCACCAGCCTTACTACTCCCCAGGTGTTTGGCGGGGCGCTGACCGCAGGTGCAGAGCTGGCCGGGCCACAACTCACCACCGGCGCCAGCCCGCTGGCCGGGATATTCTTAGCCAGTGGCGCAATTTCCTTCGGCGGGGAGTTGAGCGCCCAGCAGCCTCTGAAACAGGGGCAAGTGCAGGGACTGGTGCATCTGGGGGGCCTGAGCAGCGGACTGGGCGGTTACGTAACGGCAGGCGATGAGACCCATTTCCTGGGCGCCGACGGCAGTTTCAGTTTTCCCTGGCCCGGAGGCGTCCTGGACATTGGAATTCATGCGCCACGACACCTGTCGGTAATAGCGCCCGGCATTTCTGTTGCGCCCAACGAAGTGCTGACTATCCCGGAGCTGACCTTGCCCTTCGGCGACGCCAATGGCGATGGTCGCATTGACATCCTGGACCTCAGCATTGCCGCCGCCAATTTTGGCAGCAAGACCGGCCCTCTACCCAAGCCCTGAACTTGATAACCTGGTTCTAACACCCGCCGCTAAGACGCGGAGACCGCCGGGCAATTACTGAGCCCAGCATGATTGCCTGACCCGCTCATGGTGAGTCTGTCGAACCATGAGCCGGCATAGCCCCGTTCGCCCTTCGACAAGCTCAGGCGAGCGGATTAGTTGTCCAGCTCGCGGTGAGCTTGTCGAACCATGGCGGGGAGTTTTTTAGGATGGACCCTTAGATTTCTGCCTCAGGGCAAGGCATCCCGCAGCACTTCCACCAGGTGGCGCGCCCGCCTGCCGGTGCCCTGTTCCACCTGCTGGCGGCAGGAGACGCCCATGACCGCCACCTCCCAGTCCGGCTCCTTGGCGGCGATGGCGGGGAATAAAGAAAGCGCCCCGATTTGCATGGAGACATCGTAGTGCTCTTTTTCAAACCCAAAGGAGCCAGCCATGCCGCAGCAACCCGCATTGATTAGCTCCACCTGGTAGTTGGGCGGCAGCCGCAGGGCCTGTAGGGAACTTGCGGCGCCCACCAGGGACTTCTGGTGGCAGTGACCGTGGAACAGCACCTTCTTGGGCAAGTCTGTGAAAGGCAGATCGAGTTTGCCCTGGCCTTTGAGGCGCACCAGGAACTCGTCAATCAGAAAGCTGTTCTGGGCCACGGCGCGAGCCTTCTCGTCTTTAACAAACTCCGGGTACTCGTCCCGGAATGTCAGCAGGCAGCTTGGCTCACAGCCGATGATGGGAATGCCTTGCTGCACCAGGTTATAAAGCAGGTCAACGTTATGGCGGGCGTGGGCTGCTGCTTCATCCAGCAAGCCCTTGGAGATCATAGGACGGCCGCAGCACTGGCCGTTGGCCAGCACCACCTGGAATCCCACCGCCTCCAATAGCTCCACAGCGGCCTTGCCCACCTGGGGATAGTTGTAGTTCATAAAGGTGTCGTTGAATAAGGCTACAGTGCCCTGTGCTGCTGATGCCTGGGGGGCGCCCCGGCGGGAGCCAAACCACTTGGGCAGTGTCTGCCGGGCAAAGGGCGGCAGCTTGCGCTTGGGATGAACACCCAGCAGGGCGCTGGACACCAGCTTGCCCAGGGGGCTGGCTGCGCCCCAGTTAGAGACCGGGGCCAGGCTGGATCCCAGCCGGTTGAGCCGGTTGATGTGCGCCATCAACTTGGTGCGCAGGGGCATGGCATGGGACTGGTGGTAGTTGCTGAGGAACTCGTACTTCAGCTTGGCCATGTCCACGCCGGATTCGCACTCGGACTTGCACGCCTTGCACTCCAGGCACAAGTCCAGAGCCTGGTATAGCCGCTCGCTGGACATGGCGTCCTGAGGAAGCCGCCCCGACATGGCGGCACGCAGCAAGTTGGCCCTGCCCCGGGTGGAGTGTTCTTCGTCCCGGGTCACCATGAAGGAGGGACACATGGTGCCCTCCAGCTTGCGGCACGCCCCCATGCCGTTGCACATCTCCACCGCCCCGGCAAAGTTCCCGTCCAAGGAAAAGTCCAGGTGGGCCCCAATGGGCTGGGCGTGGTACTGGGGGCCATAGCGCAGGTTCTCAGTCATGGGCGGGCAATCAATAATCTTGCCCGGGTTCATGATGCCGTTGGGGTCAAAGGTCTTTTTCAAGTCGCGGAAGGACTGGTAGAGCACCCCGCCGAACATCTTTTGGGTCCAGACGCCCCGCACGATGCCGTCGCCGTGCTCGCCGCTCATGGAACCGCCAAACTCCTTGACCAGGTCGCTAATCTGGTCGCCGATGGACACCATCTTGGCGACGCCTTCGGGGTCTTTGAGGCTTACCAAGGGCCGGATGTGCAGGCAGCCCACGCTGGCATGGCCGTAGTAGCCTGCGGAAGTGTTGTGGGCGCGGACAATCTCGTCAAAGCGGCGGACGAAAGGCCCCAGCTTTTCCGGGTCCACCGCGGGGTCTTCCACAAATGGGATGGGTTTGGCGTCGCCGCGGGTGCTCATCAACAGGCCCAAGCCGCCCTTACGAACGTTCCACACCGTAGCCTGCCCCGCGCGGTCCAGGATGCCCACAGCGGCGTAGCCCAAGCGCTGGCGGGCCATGTCCGCCTTCAGATCGTTCAACTTGCGGGTCAGCTCCTCCTGGGACTCGCCGTAGAACTCCACCACCAGGATTGCGCCAGGGTCGCCCTCAATGAAGGTCAGATTGCGGGACTGGCCCAGGGATTCGCGGCACCGGTCCAGAATCATCTTGTCCATGATTTCAATTGAGGATGGGCCATGCTTCAGCACTTGTACGGTGGCTTCGCTGGCCTGGAAGATGTCGGCGAAGTGCAGCACCGACAGGGCGGTCATGGTGGGACGGGGCACCAGGTTGACCTTGGCTTCCGTGACCACGCACAGGGTGCCTTCGGAACCAACCACCATGCGAGTCAGGTTGAAGGGCGAATCACTGAGGAACTCGTCCAGGTTGTAGCCGCTGACCCGCCGCAGAATTTTGGGGTAGCGGGCCTCAATCTCCGCCTGCACCTCCCTGGCGATGCGCCGCACGCCCCGGTAAATATCCGATTCCAGCCCGGCGCCGCTGAGTTTGCTTTCCAGCTCCGGGGCGGTCATGGGCCGGAAGTGGGTGCGGGAAGCGTCGGCCAGCACCACGTCCAACTCCTGGATATGGTCCAGGGTCTTGCCGTAAATCACCGAGTGGGCGCCGCAGGTGTTGTTGCCGATGCCGCCGCCCACACAGGCCCGGTTGGCCGTGGTGGGATCCGGGGCGTACTGGAGGTTGTGGGGCAGCATCTGGCGGTTAAACTGCTCCAGGACGATGCCCGGCTGCACCCGTGCCCAGTGCTCCTCCCGGTTGACTTCCAGAACCTGGTGGAGGTACTTGCTGAAATCAATGACGATGGCGTGGTTAACCGTCTGGCCCGCTAGGCCGGTGCCGCCGCCCCGGGGCAGGACGGGCACCTGGGCGTCCCGGGCTACTTCCACCACCGCTTGCACGTCGTCCACGCTGCGGGGGATAACCACGCCCACCGGCTCCATCTGGTAGATGCTGGCGTCGGTGCTGTAGAGCACGCGGGAGAAGGGGTCAAAGCGCACTTCTCCGGAGACGCGTTTGCGCAGCTCTTGGGCCAGTTCTTCCCGTTCTTTGCCCCGGATCCTGCTGGCGGCTGTGGTGGTCATGGAATTACTCCAATACCCCTCACCTCTATCCTCTCCCGCAAGGGGCGAGGAGGTATTTGTGCTCCTTCTCCCTCAATGGGAGAGGGCTGGGGTGAGGGTAAGTATCCGCTAACTCAAAGATTAGGAAATTAGGGCCATAGCTTAACCTAAACCAGAGGCAGCTTCAACTTGAGGTACGGGAAATTCCCAGTTCTTCCAGCAGCGCGGCAGCCCAGTCACGCAGGCACGGCTCCAGGTCCAGGCCGCAGTGGGGGCAGTCCAGGTCGCCGAAGCGGAAGCGGGTGCCGCAGTTCTGACAGGCCCGGAACCGGGCCAGGCTCATGATCACCAGTTGGATTTGCTGCTCCGAGGCCAAAGCGCATCTCCTGAAAAGTGTTGAGTGGCAAACAGTGTAGCCCAACTGGCCTCCAGCGGCCAAGGCGTTGCGACGCCAGGGCAATTGCAACTTATTAGGACGCAGACGAAAATGCCCCCTGTCCCCCCTTTCAGAAAGGGGGGATAGGGGGGATTTCGCCAATGAAGAGCTTCAACATTGTACCGCTGTTCATAGGATACAGATATGAGATGCAATGGCCCTGGTTGCTACCCGCCTTGGCGTTGTGACCCTATTGATGCGGTGCTAAACTGGGGCAAAGTTGGCATGAGGTGTCAGTAATGGCGAATTTGAAAGTCGGGTTCATTGGCCTGGGGCGCATGGGGCTGCCCATGTCCTACCGGCTGCTGAAGGCCGGGTTCCACCTGACGGTGCACAACCGCAGCCAGGAGAAGGTGCGGCAGATTGTCGGCTCCGGGGCGCACCCGGCCAAGTCCGCCACCCAGGTGACGCGGGAGTCGGACATTGTGCTGGCCTGCCTGCCGGACATCGCCACCGTGGAAGAGATATTCCTGGGCAAGGAAGGCATCATCGCCAACGCCCGGCCGGGACAGATTCTGGTGGACCACAGCACTGTGGGAGTGAACACCTCCAAGGCCTGCGCCGCCGCCGCCGAGAAAAAAGGCGCGTTGTTCCTGGACGCCCCCATCAGCGGCGGAGTGGAGCGGGCTGCCAACGGCACTCTGACCATCATGGCGGGCGGCCCAAAGGAAGCCTTCCTAAAAGCCTTGCCGGTGTTTGAAACTATGGGCGCAACCGTGCGGCACATCGGCCCCACAGGCACCGGCACCACAGTTAAGCTGGTAAACCAGTTGCTGTGCGTGGTGCATTCCATGGTCGCCGCCGAAGCAATGGTGCTGGGGGCCAAGTCCGGGGCGGACCCGGCCCTGGTGTTTGAGGTGGTCAACTCCGGCTGGGGCCAGAGCTTTATGCTGGGACGCAACGCCCCGGTGATGCTGGACCGCACTTTTGAAGACGCCCGCGCACCCATCCGCACCTACTTGAAAGATTTGGGGCTGGTGCAGGAACTGGCCGCTACGCTGGACGCGCCTACTCCCGCCTGCGACCTGGCGCACCAGGCTTTTAAGCAGGCGGCAGCCCAAGGGCTGGGCGACCTGGACGTATCAGGGATTGTGCTGCCCCTGGAGCAGCGAGCAGGGGTGCAGGTTAGGCGCAAGGACTAGAGAGGGCTTGCCCTTCGACAGGCTCAGGACGGGCGGAATCAAGCCTGCTTATCCTGAGCTTGTCGAAAAATGGACAGGCTGCCCACACTTGCTCCCTTAGCGCCGCTCCCGCCGCATTTTGAAGGCCAGGGCGGTAAGGCCAGCCAGGGCTGCCAGCGCCAATAAGCCTTCCAGAACCCGCCACATCAGTGGCGTTGTAGCCTGACCCTCAGCGACTGACGGATATTCATCCGCCCAGGCAGCGGCATTCATGGCCGTTTCCTGGGCTGGAGCTGGCGTCAAGCCGGGAGGCGCTGTCTCCAAAGCTTCCGAAGAAGGAGGCGTCCCTTGTGCTGGAGGAGCCAGCGGCACCGCAATTCCGGGCTCAGGCTGAGGAGATTCCACTGGTTCCGGGCCATTGCTACCCGGCTCCGCGGATTTCATAAGCCCCTGGGTTTGCCCAGCGTCAGGGACCGCGGTTTCCTGGGGAGCCAACTCCCCGGGCGCAGGAGCCGCCTGGAAAGAGCGCATGGCTGGCGCATGGTCCTGGGGGACCAGGCTCCCTGTTAGGTCCGCGGAAACCACTGCCGCCAGCAGCACTGCAGCCACCGACACCGCCCCAGCATAAACCCAGCGAGGCGCTCCCAGGAAAAGCGAGGCTCTTGCCACCGGCGCAGGGGCCGGAGGCGCGGCAAATACAAAACTGCGGGGCGCCGGGCCGTTGGGCAGGCGGCGCATGGCGCTTAGCATGGCGGCCAGTTGGTCCAACTCCTGGCGGCAAACCTGGCAACGCTCCAGTGCAGCGGCCACCGCTTGCCGTCGTCCCGGCGGCAACAACTCATCCTGGTACTGGGAGAGTACCCCGATGCGAAGATGCCGGTGCTGCCCAATAAATCTGAACATTCTACTTATCTTGACGGAACTGGGATGGCAGAAGTTCCCCAGTAGCGCGCAAATAGTCGCGCATGCTGCCGCGCCCCCGGCTGACCCGGGACTTCACCGTTCCCAGCGAGCAGTCCATAATCAGGGCCACCTCGTCGTAGCTAAAACCCTGCACATCCACCAGCACTAAAGCCATCTTTTGTTCCGCCGGCAACGCAGCTAGCCCGGCTTCGATGGCGCGGCGCAGTTCTTGCCGTTCCGCATGGTCTTCAGGAGATTCTTGGGCGGAAGGAATTTCGGCCGCAGAAGGAGTGACGTCGTCCGGGCCGGAGGGCAGCGGGTCCAGGGAAACTGTTGGACGGGCGCGGCGGGAACGCAATATGTCGCGGCAATGGTTGGCGACGATGCGCATTATCCAGGCTTTGATATTCTGGCCCCGGAATTGGGAAAAGGCCCGATATCCGGAAACAAAACTTTCCTGCACGGCATCTTCAGCCATTGCCCAGTCATTAAGCATGCGCCGGGCCAAGCCGAAGGCAGGAGCCTGGAAATTTTCAATCACGCAGTTGTAACAGTAGTCGTTGCCCGCCCGGTCATGGACCGGCAGCGGCGCGTGATTGGCGCAATTAAAGACCTGGGCGGCGGCAGTCATCTAGTGCCGAGGCCCACCTTCCAGGGCGACAGGCGGCCATTCCATTTAGCCCTGGAACGAGACTTTGCCATCCAGCAAGGCCCGTGCCATCACAAATTTGTGAATCTCGGAGGTTCCGCCGCCAATGCGGGCATGGCGCAGCAAATGGTACCAGTGGGCGATGGGCATGTCCAGGGTCTCACCCAGACCACCGAAAACCTGCATAATCTTGTCAATGCTGCGCCAGCCCCACTCTCCGGCGCAGTATTTGATTAGCGATGCTTCCACTCGCACGTCCTCGCCTTGGTCAGCGCGGGCTGCGGTTTCGCGAGTAATGGACCGCAATGTCATTATGTCAATATAAACGTCGGTGAGCATCCACTGGATGGCCTGCCGGTCGGCGATGGGGCGTCCGTAAGTGACCCGCTGTTTGGACCAGTCAATGGCCATTTCCAAAGCGCGGGAAAGGATGCCCAGGGCCATGGCGCCCCGCAGCAGCCGGTCGTGGTGCACCAGCCATTTTTGCCCCAGGGTGAAGCCGCGGCCTACCTCGCCCAGCACCTGGGTCCGGGGCACCCGCAGGTTGTCCATATGCACAAACCACTGCATGGCGCGGCCGGGTGTAATCCAGATGCGGATGGGTTCAAAGCTCAGTCCCGGCGACGGGTTATCCACAATGAACATGGTAATGCCGCCATGCTGCCGCTTTTGTGAGTCGGTCACGGCCTGCACCAGGAGGAAGTCCGCCGTTGCCGCACCCGAAATGAACATCTTGGTGCCGTTCAGCACCCAATCGTCGCCGTCCCGCACCGCCCGGGCCTGCATCATGCCGCCGGGGTCGGACCCGGCCTGGGGCTCCGTCTGGCCGAAGGCGTAGTTCAGTTTGCCTTCGATGGAGGGGTAAAGGTACTTTTTCTCCTGCTCCGGAGTGCATGCGCCCACCATCATCAAAGGCACCGGCGAGGTGGGCAACTGGACGATGCTCTTATGGACCTCTTCATCCAGCACTACGTGGCCCAGGGCGCCCATACCCCCGCCGCCGTATTCCTGGGGAACAAAGGATGTGTAAATGCCAGTGTCCTTGGAAATCTGAGTCAGCCGTCCCCATTTTTCGGGCGTCAGGGTGCCCACAATACCCTGCACCGCCTCGGCAATACCCCGGGGGCCGCCGTCGTCCAGACCCTCCTGGGGCGGGCGGGCCAGGTATTCTGCTTCCAGCGGCAGACACTCGTCCTGCACAATCTGGCGGACAGTTTGTTTCAGGGCATCTAATTCTGGAGGAAGACCAGTAGTCATGCAGATTACTCCGGAAGACTTTGGGGCACCGCGAAGGCATTATAGCGCGGAGGAGCGGCCAGGTGAAACAAGCCTTTGACTGTCCGCATTGCCAATCTAATGGAATGGGCAAACAAACTTGAACGCTGCAAGGGCGGTATTGTCCAGTTCCGGCGCTTCTGCCGCAGAGTTTGCGGGGGCGGCGCTGGCTGTCTCACTTTGCAGTGGCTTTGTAGCGCCTAACCAAACTGCGCCTGCTACAGCGCCAAGGAGGGTCAGCGAAATTATGGCCACGGCCACAAATGCCCAGGCTTTCTGTTTCATGTGCCAGGCTCCCATGAATGCGACGGCGACTGCCTATAGACCCATTTAACCAGACTTATCAGGGAAAGTCACCCCCGTCTGTCTCTGGGCAATGGACCCTAACCCGGTTCTTTTGTGGGCATCAGCCCTGGCCGTGGCATGGTAAAATATGGCCTTGCCAGCCCAATGGCCGGAAAGGCCAAGCGGCTGCCAAAAGATTCTTGCTCTGGACCGGCCGAACGATAATGCAATTCCGAGACCTGCCCAGCGTGGACCGGGTGCTTACCGACGAGGCACTAGCATCTCTGGAAGGTGTGTTCCAGCGTACCTGGCTGGCCGGCCTGGCCCGGCAGCAACTGGAACAGGCCAGGCAGCGAATCCGCCAGGGTGAGGAGGCTCCCTCCGCTTCGGCAGTTGCCCAGGCAGTGCGGCGGGCCGCCCAGGCGGCAGTCACCGTGTCCCCCCGGCGGGTGATTAACGCCACTGGCGTGATAATTCATACCAACCTGGGGCGGGCGCCCCTCAGCAAGGCCGCCGGACAGGCCGCCGTGCTGGCCGCAGAAGGCTACTCCAACCTGGAACTGGACTTAGCTGACGGACGCCGCGGCTCCCGGCAGGCCCACTGCCAGACCCTGCTCCGGCAACTTACCGGCGCGGAGGCCGCGCTGGCGGTCAACAACAATGCCGCCGCAGTGCTGCTGGGACTTTGCGCCCTGGCCGCGGGCAAAGAGGTGGTCGTATCCAGGGGCGAGGCCGTGGAAATCGGCGGTGGGTTCCGTATTCCGGACGTGCTGCGCCAGAGCGGCGCCACTCTAGTGGATGTGGGCACCACCAATCGCACCTATGCCCGGGATTATGCAGACGCCATCACCAGCAACACAGGGGCATTCTTGAAAGCCCATGCCAGCAACTTCCGCGTGGAAGGCTTCACCGCGGCAGTGGAATGCGGCGAACTGGTGGAACTGGGGCAGCGTCACAAAGTGCCGGTGCTGCACGACGTAGGCAGCGGCTGCTTCTTGCCCACGGAAAAGTACGGGTTGGCCCATGAGCCTACTCCCCAGGAAAGCATTGCCGCCGGGGTGGGCCTGGCCTTTTTCTCCGGAGATAAACTGCTGGGCGGTCCCCAGGCTGGCATCGTGGTGGGCAAGCGGGAACTGGTGCAGCGGCTGGAACGCCACCCCCTGGCGAGGGCAGTAAGGATTGATAAAATGAGCCTGGCCAGTCTCAACGCTACCTTGCTCCACTACCTGCGGGGAGAGGTAGAACAAGAAATACCCATCTGGCGCATGATTGCCACTCCGCCGGAAAAAGTTAAAGCCAGGGCCGAGGAATGGCGTTCCAAATTAGGAGAAGGCGCTTCCGTAATAGCTTGCCGCTCCGCCGTCGGAGGCGGTAGTTTGCCTGGGGAAACTCTGCCCTCCTGGGCGCTGGCCCTGGCGTGCAACGGTCTCACGGGCGGAGCGGAAGCGGTAATGGAGGGTTTACGCAGTAACGATCCCCCTGTCATTGCCCGTATAGAGGCGGACCAGGTGCTGCTGGACCCCCGCACAGTGCTGCCGGAAGAGGACAGCCCATTGTTGGAGGCGGTTACCGCTGCCTGGAGGGCCAAGCATGACTGACTTTCTGCTGGTGCATGGCGCGGGCCAGAGCGCCTGGGTATGGGGCCAGGTCTGGGGGAGATTGAACGCTCCCCCGGAGCATCCGCCAGTGCTGCACCGGCCGCGGGCGGTGGGTAAAGTCACCGCCCTGGATTTGCCGGGACATGGCCTTTCGTCCAACGGAGCAGCCAGGGCAGTTACCCTGGAGCAGTGTGTCGAGGCGGTGGTACAGGCAGTGCCGGAAAGGTCAGCCCGGCAGACGGTGCTGGTGGGCCACGGCTTTGCCGCGCCAATCCTGCTGCGGGCCGCCGTCCAGATGACCCAACCTCCCAAGAGGCTGGTCCTCATTGCGGGCATCATACCTTCCAGTCAGGAAGCCATGATAAGCGTGTTCCCGCGTCGGGTCAGGCAGGGCTTTCAGGCGCTGTCCATTGCCAGCCGCTGGTTACGTCAGCCGCTACGGATGCCTCGCCTGGCTGTTGCGCGGTACTGGGGCAGCGGTCTATCTCCCCAGCAACTGGCCCAAGCAGTAGGAAGGCTCGGTCCGCTCCCGGAGACGGTTTTACGCACCCAGCCGGCCTTGGCCGAAGTTAAAGAAGTCTGCCCCATCACTTATGTAGTTCTGAATCAAGGCAAACTGCTGACAGCAGCTCTTCAAAAACAAATGGCCCAGCGCCTCTCCAACCCAGAGATCGTGGAGCTGGAGACGGGCCACCAGGCCATGTTGCAGCAGCCGAAGGAGCTGGCTGCTCTATTGCTGCGCTACGCCTGACAAGAAGCGCCCAGGTTAGACTACCAGCCGGGACGCCGCTGACCACACTTCCCGCAGAACACGTCGCGCGTGGGACCGTTCTCATGTCCGCACTTCTGGCACTTCCACACCCCAGGCATATCTGACCCTCCTCTGTTAGTGGATTGGACGCCCGATTTCCGCTCTTCGGCACCAGGTTTGAACTAAGTGAACGCGTCCAGTTAAGAATACAATTCCTTCCGTCAAACGTATCAAGTATCTGGAACGGTCTCACGCGCTGGCCGAGCGTTAAATAGGAGATGCGCAGTTGTCCATTCAGTTTGCTATGCCGGCGAGTGCTTCAAAGTGCAAGAGGTTGCTAGCGAAAGTAGTAACAACGGTGCTCTTTTTAGGCTGCCAAGCCTCAGCCACTCCCTCTCCCACCCCTGCAATTACTCCAGCGACGCCCTTAGCTTCGGCCACACAGATACCTTCCCCCACAATCACTACCCCAGCAACGCCGCTGCCGACCGCTACCTTTACGCCTACGCCATTGCCGCCCACTCCCACAGCGACCACGGTTGCCCAAGCCCCAGTAGTCGCCACTATTACCGCAGGCGCCAAAGCCCGCTACCGGGTAAAGGAGCAGTTTGCCCGGCAAAACTTGCCCAATGTAGCCACTGGAGAAACCGAGGAGGTCAGCGGGTCACTGGTCTTTGATTCCAACGGCATTCTGAAGCCCAATGCGTCAAAAATTGTTATCAACGTGCGCAGCCTGCGCAGCGACGATAGCGACCGAGACGATTACCTGCGCACTGATGGCCTGGAAACTGACAAGTTCCAGCAGGCGGAGTTTGTAGCCTCGGAAATCTCGGGTTTATCGTGGCCCCTGCCTACGGAAGGTCAGGCCACGTTCCAAATCATAGGCACCATGACTGCCCACGGAGTCTCCAGTCCCACCATTTGGGACGTTTCGGCCCAATTTAACACAGGGCAGGTGCGGGGCCAGGCTACCACCAGCTTCACCTTCAGCAAGTTCAACATGCGCCGTCCAACGGCATTTTTTCTGCTTTCCGTGGAAGATAAGATTTCGCTGGAACTGGATTTCATGGTCTCTGTGAAGCAAGGACCCTGAAATGAATCCAGTGTGCCCGGTATTACGTAGCTTAGCTCCGTAGAACCACCCAACTTTGGCTAGAGGAGACTGGTGCGATGACAAATATGGCGTCGTTCTTACCTGTCCACCGGCAACCGGCATCTAGAGGCGTACGGAGAAAGCGAACCAATTGGTTTGCTCCCGTCCTGGGGGGAGTAATTTCAGCGGTTGCACTGCTGGCATTGGTAGCGTGCACCGGGCCACAAGGCCCTCAGGGCGCCCAGGGCGCGGCTGGCACAGGTGGACTAGCGGGGCCCGCAGGAGCTCAGGGCCCCCAGGGCCTCCAGGGACCGCAAGGGCCACAAGGACCGGCTGGGCCTGCCGGTCCCCAGGGAGCCGCCGGTGCGCCGGGGCAGTCTGCCAAGCCAATTGCGGCGGTGGTGCAGTTTGGTGATCCGGGCTTCCGCACCTCTGGCGACAAGCGAAACTGGAACCTGCTCCCGAGTAACCTCCAGGTCAGCGCCGGGCAAACGGTCCGGTTCAAGGTGGCAGGCAACCACCAGGTAGCGGTATACAAGGTGCCCGCTGGCACCACCCGCGCCATGGTCACCGCCAACCCGGATACTTATGTAAACACCACGGTAAACAGCCCCGTGGACAACCGGGACATTGGTGATGCGAACAACCGCATCGCACTGGGAGCCAGCCCGCGCACTGTGGATACTGCCGCGGTGAACCGGGATGATGTTGTGGGCATGGACCTGACTCTGGCGGAGGCAGGAAATTACCTGGTCATTTGCGCTATCCGCAGCCACTTCCTGGACAAGGACCCGGCATCTAATGGCGGCATGTTCGGCTTGATCGAAGTAGGCAAGCCTCTGGCTGGCGAGACGCCTGCCAACCTGGCGCTGCCGATTTCCGACCAGCCTGATGTGACGGTGCGCTTTGGCGACCCCCGGTTCATGGGAAACAACGACCGGCGCAACCAGAACCTGGTGCCCATGGCCGTGGAAGTGTCCGCAGGCCAGACCGTGCGCTATGAAGTGTATGGAAACCACGAGGTCGCCGTGTACAAGGTCGGCGCCGACGTGACTCGCCAGGACGTGGTAAAGAACCGCGGCGGCTTTGGGGACACCAAGAACCGGATATTGGTGGGCGCCAGTGTCCGGACCCTGGACACTGCGCTGGTCAACAGGGAAGATGTGGTCAGCGCCAACGTGACCATCACCCAGCCGGGACGCTACCTGGTTATTTGCTACATTCGCTCCCACTACCTCCAGGATGACCCTGGGGCCAACGGCGGCATGTTCGGGTTATTGGACGTGCGGTAAAGACACCGCCAGATTTACAGGGGCAGGCTAAGCCTGCCCCTCTTTTGTTGTCCTCCGCCTTCTATCTTCTATCTATGTGATGAAGCCAGGTTCTTCCCGCTGTGCTAGACTGTCGCCGTGAGCTACACGGCAGACCTGCACATCCATTCCCGGTACGCCTACGCCACCAGTTCCGCCCTGACCCTGGAAAACCTGGCGGTCTGGGCCAAGCTGAAGGGCATTGACCTGCTGGCCGCCGGCGACTTCACCCATCCCGGCTGGTTCCAGGAACTGCAAGAGAAGCTGGAACCCGCAGAGCAGGGCCTTTACCTCTACAAGGGAGTCAAGTTTGTCCTGGGGACAGAAATCAGCTGCGTGTACTCCCAGGGCCAGCGGCAGCGGCGGGTCCATCTCCTGCTATTTGCCCCCGGCCTGGAGGCGGTGACGCGCCTCAACCGGCGGCTGGCTGCCCACGGCAACCTGGCGTCCGATGGCCGCCCCACTATTGCCAGGTCCGCCCGGGACATAGCCGCATTGGCACTGGATACCGATCTTGACTGCATCCTGATACCCGCCCACGCTTGGACCCCTTGGTACGGAGTTTACGGCTCCAAGTCCGGCTTTGATAGCTTGGAAGACTGTTTCCTGGACCTGACGCCCCAGGTGCGTGCTGTCGAGACAGGCTTGTCCAGCGACCCGGCAATGAACTGGCTGGTTCCGGAATTAAGAGACCGCACCATAGTCTCTTTTTCGGATGCCCATTCCTTGCCCAAATTGGGCCGTGAACTGACGGTATTCCCCGGCCAGCCTGGGTACACCGCACTGCGGGAGGCCCTAGAATTCAATAGGGTGGAGTACACCGTGGAGTTTTACCCCGAGGAGGGCAAGTACCATTTTGACGGCCACCGGGCCTGCGGCGTCCGCCAGTCTCCTGAGGAGAGCAGCATCAATGGCGGGCGGTGTCCTCAATGTCACCGCCCCTTAACCCTGGGAGTGGCCCATCGCACCGCGGCCCTCTCCCGCGGTAAAAGCCACTGGGCGAAAGATGCCGCCGGATTTACCTCGGCAGGGGATGGCAGGCCGCCGTTCATCCGGCTGGTGCCGTTGCAGGAGATAATTGCCCAAGCCCTGGGACAGGCTGAGACTTCCAGACGGGTGCAGAAGGAATATCACCGGCTTATCAGTGTGTTGGGGAATGAGCTTCACATTCTGGTCAAAGCCAGCCCCGCCGACCTTGCCGCAGCCGCAGGAGAGCATATGGCCCAGGGAATTTTGCATGCCCGGCGTGGCGAAGTGGAAACGGAGCCGGGGTTCGATGGCAAATATGGCCGTGTCCTGGTGTACCCGCAGGATTTAGGCACGTCCAGACAGGGTAGAGGATAATCCCGCGGGGTAGGACTTCCTTTCCAGCAAGGCCGAGCCGCCCAAGCGAAGGTCCCAAACTATGCTAGAATTATTCTAGTAGTGACAAGGCTAGGAACAATCCGGGGCGGCGAAACAGAACAGAGATGGAAGTGACGGTCCGGCGGCTCCGCGTCGAAGACATTGACGCGGTGGTGGAAATTGAGAGGGAAGCTTTCTCCCCAACCTGGGTAGGCACTCCCTTCAAGCGGGAGTTGAGCAACCGGTACGCCAAATACCTGATGGCTTCCTGCCGGGAAGCGCCTGCGCCGGACAGGGCGGCTTCCGTGGCTCCCGCCCCAGTCAAGCCCAAACCCTGGGGATGGCTGGCCCGATGGTTCGGCGGCAAGAAGGGCAATGGCCATGCGGCGGCGCCGACCAGAGACAGTTCTTCCGTAGCTGGGTACGTGGGCATATGGTTCCAAGGGGATGAAGCCCACATTACGGAGATAGCGGTTCGGGAGCGGCTGCGCGGCCAGGGAATTGGAGAACTTTTGCTCATTGGCTCGGTGCGGGCCGCCGTCCAGGAGGGTTCAGGGGTCTTGACTTTGGAAGTTCGCGTGTCCAACTTTATCGCCCAGCGGTTGTATGAAAAATATGGATTCAAGGCGGTAGGCACGCGCAAGGCCTACTACGCAGACAACCGGGAAGACGCCACCATCATGACTACCAGCCCCATTCACAGCCCAGAATACCAGAAGAAGTTTGTGCAGCTGCAAGAGGATTACCAGAGCCGCTGGCGCCCCATATCCATCGAAATGTAGCGCAGGCAAATCTGTGCCACTGTGGTTGACCGCTTTGCCACCCCTTGGTAGAATGGCTTCACCTTTCGGGTTGGCCGGCAGAAATCTGGCGGCCGGACAGGTAGCTAAGCAAGAATGCTGGTCATTGGACTAACCGGTGGCATCGGCACTGGAAAGAGCCAAGTAGCGCAACTGCTGGGACGCCTGGGAGCAGTGGTCATCAGCGCCGACCAGGTGGGCCACGAAGCCTATCGCCCCAACTCCAAAATCTGGCGCGAAGTGGTTGCAGCCTTCGGGAAAGATATACTCCAGCCTTCTGGAGAGATTGACCGCAAGAAGCTGGGTGCGGTGGTCTTCTCCGACCCAAAGCGCCTGGAACAATTGAATCGGATCATGCACCCCCGTATGGCCCAGATGGTGGCGGACAGGATTCAGGCGCTGCGCGAAAAAGGTGCAGCGGTGGTGGTGGTGGAAGCGGCCTTGCTGTTTGAAGCGGGGTGGAACTCCCTGGTAGATGAAGTTTGGGTCACCGACTCTCCGGAGGGAGTGATCGTTTCCCGGCTTCAGTCCCGCAACGGTCTGAGCGAGGCGGAAGCACGCAAGCGCATCGCCTCCCAGATGAACCGGGAAGAAAAGATAGCGCAGGCAGATGTAGTGGTGGACAACTCCAGGAATTTGGACGCGCTGGAGCGCACGGTCCAGGAGCTGTGGCAGAATAGAGTCGTAGGAAGGATCGAGCAGCGATAATGGTTGAAGCAGTTGGCCCCGAATTCAAAGAGTATGCCATTGAGGAGTTCCTGGTGCGCCGGGAGCCTTACTACCGCCCTGTGGGTGACGAGGTAGAACTGTTCACGGCGGCGTACCACCAACATATCCCGGTGCTGCTGAAAGGGCCCACCGGCTGCGGCAAGACCCGTTTTGTGGAATACATGGCCTGGAAGCTGGGCCGCCCTGTAACCACCATACGCCGTAACGACCAGCAGGAACTGCGCGAGGGCGAAGTCCGGGTGCCGCTGGTCACCATTGCCTGCCATGAAGACCTCACCGCCAGCGACCTGGTGGGACGCTACCTGTTGGATGCCGAGGGGACTCGGTGGATTGATGGTCCCATGACCCGAGCCGTCAAGACCGGCGCAATCCTTTACCTGGACGAAGTGGTGGAGGCCCGCAAGGATACCACCGTGCTGATTCACCCCTTGACGGACCATCGGCGTATCCTGCCAGTGGAGAAGCGCGGTACTATCATCGAGGCCGATGACCGGTTCCTGCTTTGCATCTCCTACAACCCCCACTACCAGAGCGCCCTTAAAGACCTCAAGCAAAGCACCCGGCAGCGGTTCATTTCCGTGGAGTTCAACTATCCGCCCCGGGAAATTGAGGCAGAAATTATTGCCAAGGAGAGCGGCTGCTCCCCCGCGCAAGCCGACGCCCTCTCCAAGTTCGGCGAAAAGGTGCGGAACCTGCGGGAACATGGTCTGCAGGAAGGCGCCAGCACCCGGCTGCTGATCTACGCTGGCCGGCTGATGACCCAGGGAATTCCTGCTCGCCGCGCTTGCCAGGTAGCCATAGTGTGGACTTTGACTGACGAACCGGAACTGCAGCGCAGCGTGGAGGAAGTGGCCTCCTCCATCTTCGAGTAACCCCGCGGGACCCACGGGCGTCAGCAGCAGCAAAGGTGTAAATGGGGCCATCCACCCCGGAAATTCTCAAGCGTGTATTGGCGCAACGGACCAGGACTACCGTGGCCGATACTACGTTGATGCCTGCCGCCGTTGCAGTGTTGCTATACCCCAAGGATGGCGACTATTGTGTCCTTCTGAACAAGCGCTCTGACCAGGTGGAGCACCACAAGGGAGAAATCTCCTTTCCTGGAGGCGCGCGCGACCCCGAAGACCAGGATTTTCTGGCCACGGCTCTGCGGGAAGTCCATGAAGAGATGGGGATCAATCCCTCGGATGTAACCGTACTGGGTCAACTGGACGACGTTGTGACCCGCAGCCGCTTTGGCGTGCGCGTTTTTATTGGAACTATCCCCTACCCGTACCCCTTCCAGCCCAGCAACTTGGAAATTGCTGAAGTGCTGGAAGTCCCTCTTTCCGTGTTGCAATCTCCCGGCTGCCTCCGCCAAGAATCACGGTGGAACGGCGGGCGCCTGGAGACCGCATACTCTTACGCATACAACAAACACCTGGTATTTGGCGCCACCGCAAAAATCCTCCAGCAGTTTTTGGAAGTGCTGGATGCGGGGTTGAAAAAGGAGGGCCACTAAGTTGAGCACCGTTCCCACGCCTGACATCGAAAAGGAGCTGGCCAAGCTCCCGCCCGCGGTACTGGAATCTTATAAGGCCGCCCTTCCCCTGATGGAGTCCTCCTTCAACGCCGAAGAGCTGCTCCTGTGGGCCAAAGAAGGGGTCGCCATTGCCACCCAGACCGTCCGGTCCTGGGAGTCCGCTGTGGAGTACCACAAAGTGGGCCCGCAAGTGTCCAAAGCCCTGGCGTTCCCGTCCTTCATGCAGTGGGCCAGGTGCGGCACCTATCTGTCCCAGGACTCGCCCACCCTAGCAGTGGCCTTCTTCCACTCCAGCCCGTCCATTGTCGGCAACCTCAGGCCCCAATACATTCCCCGCTGGGCTGGCTTGGGCCGCAGCCTTTACAAGGGCACCTGGAAGTCCAGCACCCTGGCTGCCAAGTTCTTTGAAGTCAGCCCCGACCTGATTCGCAGCCTGCCTTTCTGGGACGTAGAAGTCTTTGTATCTCTTATTGAAGCCCTGTCTTACAAGTCCTATGACGTGGCGGTGGAGTGTCTGGCCCTGGGCAAAGACGTATTGCCCGCCATGGGCCGGGAACGGGAAGCTTTTTTGTCCATGACCCGCTCCCTGGCGGAAGGGAGTTGGCGCGAGGTCAAGACCTGCCTGGAACTGGCGCCCCGCACCTTGCAACAGTTGGAGGATGCCCAGACCGGCCGTTTCCTCAAGCTGGGGGAGCGCCTGGCCAAGATGGGCCTGCGGGATACTGCCCGCTTCCTGGCCGACGGCACTCAGGCGCTGGCCCAAGTGACGCCCAGCGCCCAGGGGCACATCCTGGACCTTTCAGAGCTGCTCATCTCCGTAGCGCCGGAGGCGGTGCCCGCCTTTTTAAAGAGCCTGGAGAACGTGCTGGGACGCATTACGCTGAACCAGTTGGATACCTGGTTCCAGCAGGGCGCGCAGCTGCTCAAAGAGAACCGGGAAAGCGGCATCGCCTTCTTCAAAGTGGAGTCCAATACATCCGAGGCGCTGCTGGAGACCCTGTCGTCCAGCCTGGAACTGGAGCGGGTCAAAGGCGTCATCCGCCTGTACTGCCGCGCTCTTTCCGGCTCGCCCATCGAGGTGATGAACACCAAGGAACTGGTGCGCAAAAACATCGGCTGGGTGGACGAGGACACCGCTTCCACCGACGGCACCAAGGTGTTCCTGCCGCCGGTGGTGGACCATTACCTGAGCAAGGACGAGAACTTTGCCTGGTTCAAGGTGGTATCCACCCACCAGGTGGGGCACCTGGAGTTTGGCAGCTTCCAGTTCCAGTTTGAAAAGCCCGCCGCCCTGTTTGAAAACCGGCGCATCGCCCTGGAACAGCAGCGCGGCATAGCGGTGCCGGAGCAAGCCGTTGAGCCGATGGCCGCCGAACACGCCGAGGCTGCCAGCGAGGGACAGACCCAGAGCTTTACCGACATTGGCCGTTTCCTGCACCTGTTTGACAACCGGAAGCTGGCCTTTGACCTGTTTACCGTGCTGGAGGACTGCCGTTTGGACTACCGGGTGAGGGTGGAGTACCCAGGCATCCGCACCGCCGCGGAAAAGGTGCAAATTGAGGCCCGCAAGGGCCGCCCCAACATTGAGGAACTGCCCCTGCAAGAGGCACTGGTGGAACTGCTGCTTCACATGAGCCTGGAGCAGTTTACCGATTTGCCGGTGCCCGTGGAGCACCGGGAAGTGGCGGAGATGCTGGCCCGCATCCTGCACACCCTGCGGAATGAATCAGCCAACGTGGAAGACACCTCCGAAGCCACCCTGCGGGCCTACGAGCTTATTTCCCGTCTGCAGAACGAGGAACAGCCCGAAGACCAGTGGGAGCCGGAGGATCTGGACGATCCCGGCGAGTTCTCCGAGGAAGATTACCAGAACCTGGTGGACAAATTGCAAGCCGGCCAGGAGGAAGCCGGGGACCAGGGCGAAGGGGAGCCTTACGATTCCCCTGAGCCGGTGGACTACCGCGGCGATTTCAAGCCCGAGATGGTGCAGCTGCTGAGCAAGCTGCAAAGCGACAAGAACCAGCAGGGTGACGGCCCGCAGCTTACTAAAGAGCAGTTGGAGCAGCTGTTGCAGGAAAGCGCGGAGCTGGAGCTGGACGCCGAGCAGGGCGACGCCAACCAGAACATGTCCCAGTTTGCCCAGAACCTGATGAAGGAAGCGGGCGTGCCGCCGCCCAACGCCCAGCCGGGCCAGGGTTACGGCCCGCAGCTCCACGACGACGACCAGGGCGGCGAACTGGAAGCCAAGGAGCCGCGCACCTACGTGTACGACGAGTGGGACTTCAGGGCTGGCGACTACAAGCCCCGCTGGTGCATCGTTAAGGAAAAGACCCTGGAAGAGGGCGAGCACAGCTTTTACAACGAGTCCCTGCGCAACTACTCGTCCCTGCTGGCCCACATCAAGCGCCAGTTTGAGTTGATCATGCCGGAGAGCTTCCGCAAGATTTACCGGCTCATTGACGGCGAGGACGTGGACCTGAACGCAGCCCTGGAAGCAGTGGCCGACCTGCGCATGGGCGTTTCCCCCGACGAGAAAATATACTGGCGCAGGAACAAAATCCAGCGGGACGTGGCCGTGGTGTTCCTGCTGGACATGAGCGCCTCTACCGCCGAAGCCATTGACGAAGGCCGCCACACCACCGACGACCGGGACGCCCCCGACGATCCAGTGGAATACATGGTGTGGCTGCGCCGCCGCCGGGAAGGGCTGGTGCGCCGCCACTACAAGCGCATCATTGACCTGGAAAAGGAGAGCATCGCCCTGCTAATCCAGGCCCTGGAGTCCATCGGCGACACCTACGGCATCTACGGCTTCTCCGGCTACGGGCGGGAGAACGTGGAGTTTTATGTCATTAAGGACATCGCCGAAAGCTTTGGCGAGAAAATCAAGCGTCGCATTGACAAGATAACGCCGCTGCACGCCACCCGCATGGGCGCGGCCATCCGGCACGCCATTACCAAGCTGGAGAACCAGGACGCCACCACCAAAATATTCTTCCTCATCAGCGACGGGCGGCCCCAGGACCGGGGCTACAGCCGGGAAGGGGTGGAGAAGGAGTACGCGGTGCATGACACCCACATGGCGCTGCTGGAGGCCAAGCGCAAGGACATCATTCCCTTCTGCCTGACGGTGGACAAGGCTGGCCACGACTACCTGAAGGCTATGTGCGGCGACATGGGCTACGAAGTGCTGGGGGACATTTGGGCATTGCCGGAGCGGCTGCCCATGCTGTACCGGAAGCTGACGTTCTGAGGGGGAAGGCGCGCTTTAAGGAAGTCCTTTAGGGGCCAATATGTTGGGATATTCATTCATTGGTGCCGAGGAACAGGGGCAACTTACGAATGGTCACCTTGCAGCTCAGCAAGTTTGCCGTTGACGAGTTACCGTTCTGTGTATGGGATCCAGACTTACACGAGCGGAACCTCGATTTCATCAACAGCATTGACCCGGCTTACTTCGCTTATCTCGCAGACGTTCATCTTCAGGGCCTCGAAAAGGAGGAGACCAAGCAGCACGCGGCCCTTTCACTACAGACCGCGTACTCCCATGGTCTAAAGACATTTGTGGCACTGGTGTTTGCAACCATCCAAGCCCCTGATTGCTTGGTAGGGTGGCTGAATAAATACGATATCGGTGACTTACGGAGTCTGGTACAAAAGGTCGCGAATCAGCAATCTATTTTGTCAAAGTTGAGGGTGAAGCCAATCACCTGGGAAGCTATAGCTAATATCGTGCTCACCGGATTGTCTCTGGAGGATAAGGATAAAGAGCGTGCTATTAAGCGGAATTTCGCCGTGGCGTGGTCACATTTCGCACATGACTTTGTAGACCAAAGGTGCACAGAAGAGTACAACAGTATCAAGCATGGCCTGCGAGTTAGGTCAGGAGGTTTTTATCTAGCTATTGGGCGAGAGAATACTCCAGGGGTATCCTCTCCACAGGAACGAATGCAGCCCTTAGCCAATAGTGACTTTGGCTCTTCCTTCCCGGTTCTGGAAAGGCTTGCTGGCACTAAGTTGGATTTCTGTATAGGAAGTCAATCACGAAATTGGCACCCGGAGGACTTCTTTTACGGATTGCATTTGTTGTCGTTGTCGCTGCAGAATGTTCTCTCGTTTCTCAAGGTGGTTATTGGCGGAGACCCGGCGACAGTGGAGTTTTCCTGGCCAAGTGATGAGACCGATTTCCAGAGACCTTGGAAGAGAGTTGCTTTGGCATCCGCTTTCGCGATGAAATCAAGCTTTACCCTCGAGCGCCAATTCCAGTCCACCAAGGAAGATATCCTCTCAGCTTACAATCCTGAGGCAGAATCTCGTTCCACATGACCTCTGGGCGGCGGCTGCGGCTTCAATGGACTGAGAGGCCCATCATGCTCTACAAAGCCCCTTGGTTCTTGAGCCACAGCCCAAAGGGGGCTATACAGTCACCTCACCTCTGCTGCCTGAACTGGTCACTGAAGGTGACACCCTGGAGGAAGCGCTCGGCAATGTGAAGGATGCGCTGGCCGCAGTCATCGAAATTTACCAGGATTTAAACAAGCCCTTTGCCCTGCAGTAACCGTGACTCCCTATGGACACCTTCCGCTACATACTAGCCCTGCTGTTTGTCACCCTTATCCCGCCCATGGTGTTTTACTGGCCCGTCATTCATGGCTTCATCGGGTTCTGGCGGCGGCTGGGCGCTTGGCCTACCCTGCTCATCGTGTACGGCGGCGTGCTGGTTGCTGCCTTCGGCCTGTACCAACTGCGGCACTTCCTGCTGCAGGGCGACCTGGGCACCAACTGGGCATTGGTGGCATTAGGCGCAGTATGTGTCCTGGCCGGGGGCTGGATGCGGCTGTGGCTGCATCGCACCTTCAGCATGGGTCAGTTGCTGGGCCTGGAGGAACTGAGCAAAACTCCGGCCAAGGGCCATCTGGTCCGCACCGGCCTTTATGCCCGGATGCGGCACCCGCGGTACGTCCAGTTCATGCTGGCATCCCTGGGCTGGGTGTTGATTGCCAACTATCCGGCGGCATACCTGGCCTGGCTTACTTGGATTCCCGGCGCTTACGTGACGGTGCTCTTTGAGGAGCGGGAGCTGCGCCAGCGTTTTGGCCAGGAGTACGTGGACTACTGCCGGGAAGTGCCCCGGTTTGTCCCCCGGCGAAGAAAAGCCTGAACCACCTGGTTCAGAACGCACTGAGTAATGCAGCTTCCGCAGCTTGGGGTAATTCAATCAACACAAAATAGCTGGCAGGATACAGGTAGTCTTCGCCGGATTCATCCATCACGCGGAGGTAATGCTCAGAGGCAGCCGACTCATCCGGCAGAACCCGGTACAACTTGAGCTTCTCAAGGTCTGGCTCAACGTCGGTGACGCATACTGCAAGCTTGGACTTCTTTTTACTCTGCCTTGGCATATTCAATCTAGAAAGCGCTTAATCTTCAGCTTCTTCCTGCCGATTCCGTGCGCTTCATACCAGTGAAGCTCGACCTATTTTATCTTACCACTGGCGAGGCGCACTCTGGCAATGCCCTTCAACTTTCTCCATCGCCCATGTCCGTATTGGGATCTCAAGCGGTCGATGTCCCTAATAGAACTGCCAATAGCTATAGGCTCAACACTTTCAATGTTGCCTATAACCTCAAAGTGCATCAACAGCACCGTCCGGGAAGATTACAGCGCACTCACCATCCGCCGCAGCTCAATCAGCGCCGTGTTGGCCAGCCGCCGCTTGACGACCACACGGCGCGGCGGAATTCGTAGCTCCATCTCTTTGACCCGGTCCGGTCCTGCAACGGACAGGTAGCCCAAACCGGCGGGCCTGCCCTGTACCATCTCACCCCTGCTTCCTGATACGCCCACAATGCCAATGCCAAAGTCCGCGCCCAGAGAGCGGCGGATGGCCTGGGCCATGGCCGTAGCGGTCTCCTGGCTTACAGAGCCGTGCTTCTTGATAATCTCTGCGGGCACGCCATTGGCTATTTTTAGCTGATCGTCCAGGGCCACCACGCCGCCTTTGTAGTAGCTGGCGCTGTCCGGCACGTCGGTGATGCTGTTGACCAGGTAGCCGCCGCTGACCGACTCCATGGTGGCCAGGGTCAACCCGCGGGCTTTCAACGCCTGTCCCGCCGCCTGCTCCGGTGTCTCATCATCGTAACCCCAGACGTAAGGCCCCACGCGGCTGACGATGCCCTCCTCCATGGGTTGAATAAGCCCCTGGGCAGTGGCGGCATCCCCAGCCCGGGCAATGATGCGCAGGTGGATTCCATCCTGCTTGGCATAGATGCCCAAGTAAGGGTTCCCCCGGTTAAAAAATTCCGTGAGCATCTCATCAATGGCCCCTTCAGACAGGCCAATGGTCTTGATGTTACGAGTAAGGGTCACTTCGTCCTTAATTATCTCCCGCAGGCGGGGCGCCACTTCATTCTCGAACATGGGGTGCATCTCGCCAGGCGGGCCGGGCATGTTGATGATGATTTTGCCATTACGCTGGGTCCACCAGCCTGGGGCGGTGCCGTTGGGGTTGGGAATGAAGCGGGCCGAGGGTATCAGGTACGCCTGCTTGATGTTGGTGGCGGGCATGGTCATGCCCCGGCCCTGAAAGTACCGCTCCAGGTCCTTGACTACTTCTTCCTGAACCACGGGCGTCTCCCCTACAGCCTTGGCTACGCCCTCGCGGGTCAGGTCGTCCTGGGTGGGGCCAAGACCGCCCGTGGTGAAAATGATGTCCGAGCGCTTGAGGCCGCGGGCAAAGGCGCCAGCGAGATCGTCCAGATTGTCGCCGATGATGGACATGAACTGGAGTTGAATGCCCAGGGCGGGGAGCTTGGCGGCAATCCAGGAGCCGTTGGTGTCAGACAACTCGCCCATGAGCAGTTCGTGACCAATGGAGAAGATTTCGCCCTTCATGCCATATCTCCTTTACATTCAAAAGCCCCATCGCCCACCGTTGGGACCCAGACCGGCAACCAGTTTCCGCCAGGCAGCGCCGGCGTTGAAAGTGCATATGCCAGCCGGCTAACCACCGCCGGGCGCGCCAGTGGCGTCCCCCACAGGCGGATAGGGCGGGTCCGTAGCCAGTTTATTAATAACCCGTGCCCAAATTTCCGGCACGGTGAACAAGGCTGGGTCGCCCACCAGCCGGGCGTACTGGTTCTGGCCATCGGGAGTCGGATTGCCCATATGAAACTCATAACTCAAGCCGCCACGCACCTGCACTACCACCTTGGTGGCCGGGGGATCCAGCCCGTAGGCCGCAGGTTTGTCAATGGTGGTAGCTAGCACCCGGCTTACCTGGGGGCCGCTGAGCAACAAGGGGGTGCCGCTCCACTTTTCCTGCACCACCTGAACTTCCGGCGTGCCTTCAATAAACCACTTTTCGCTGCCTGGCTTCTTGTTGTAGCTAACCGTTTTGCCTCCAAAGGCGACACTAATGCGGATTATGTCGTCGTCGCTGACCTTATACATCCACGGGCGGTCGGGCAGGTTAGGCTCTGATTTGGTAAAACGCACCACCAGGAAGGTGCCGCCGAAAATCAGCAGCACCACCAACAGCAGCGCAGTGAGCCGAACATTCATTAGCGAAACCTCACCGCCGGACTACCGGCGCACCCACCAGACCAGGGCAGCGGCCATTCCCAGCAAGCCTGGCAGCAAGAACCAGGAAGAAAAGCGGACAAAGTTGTGCTCATTCTTATCCAGATTCAACTCCCGGAAGTCCAGGGCCTTGGGACGAATGGAGACCAGGGAGTAGTCGCCCAGCAGGTAGTTGGCCGAGTTAAGGAAAAGGTCGGCTCCGCTGCCCCTGCCATAAAAACTGTTGCTGACAAAATCGGCGTCGCCGAATACCACCAGGCTGGCTATGTCGGACTCGCTTAAACCGGCTGCCGAAGAGGGCAGCGGCGCGCCTACTGGCCGCACGGCCTTCACTAATGCCGCGGGAACAAAGGGGCCTTGCTGGTCGGCTTGAGGGGTGTCGCCAGTGATGGGTTCGGTGCGCTGCGGGTCCGTAATCAAGTAGCTGTTGATTGAAGTCACTCCCAAGGGTATGGCCAGCCGCAGGCCGTCGTCGGTCAGGGTCATGGCGGCAGCGCCGGGCATGAAAACCGTCTGGAGCGGCTCACCTGTGGGGATGATGATCTCCGGCGGCGCCTGGGGATTGAACACGCTGAGGCGAATGGTCTTCTCCTGTCCTTCGCCGGGCACGGAACGTTCCAGATCGCGAATGTACCCTGGCAAAAGGTTAACGCCCCACCGCGCCAGGAAAAGGCGGAAAGTCTCGTGGGTGTCCGGTTCGCCAAGAAAGATGATGCGCCCGCCCTCGCGCCGCGGCGTATCGTCAGCATTGCGGCCCTGCAGGTACTTGTCCAGCGCCTGGGCATGGGCTGCGGGCAACTCTCCGGTGGGCCCGCCGATTACCAGCAGCGCCGCATCTTCGGGCACCGAGATAGACTCGTCCGAGGAATCCCAGGACAGGAGGTCCGGCTGGTAGTTGTCGCGCTCCAGGCCAGCCCGCAGGGAGGCGTAGCCATCGCCCAGACTGGTGAAGTAGTTGCGCTCCCCGTGGCCGCTGAGGAAATAGACCTTCTTGCGTTCCTTGCCGGTGGCCACCAGGATGGCCGTATACATCTGCTGTTCCAACTGGCTGTAGTCCGGGTCGGTGCGCTGCACAATATCGGTCAGCTTGGAATTGCCGCCTTCCACCACTACCGATTCATACTTGGTGATGCCATACTGGCGGGCAATTTCCGGCTCCAGGTCCGGGTCCTTGAACTCATAGGTAAATTTGCTGGTGCGAATCTTGAACTCGCGCAGGGTCTGTTCCACCTTGGTGCGCCGGATAATCAGCTCTGGGTCCTGCTGGTAATCGCTGGTGTAAAAGGCAGTGACCTTCACCGGCTGGTCCAGGTTATCCAGCAGATTGCGGGTGTTATTGGCCAGGCTGAACTGCTGGTTGGCGGTCACATCAATGCGCTTATGGTTCTCATAAGACACGAAGCCCACCACCACAATGATGCCCAGGAATGCTGCGGTCATTATTAGCGAATTGACGCCGTAGCGCCCAGTGCGGCTGATGAATGCGGATATGATGGCGCTGAGGGACACGGATGCGACCACGCCAAGCAGCGCGATGCCAATAGCCAGCACTATGTAAGCGTACAGCTTCAGCGACCCCACAAATGCCAATAAGACAATGGCGGTGACAAGAGCTACCACACCGGCCACGGCCAGGGGCAACCCAAAGGAAGCCACGGTATCCAGCCCAGGTTCCAAGTAGCTGAACAGGGTGCGGGAGACTGCTGGCTCTGCCGCGACTGGTGTGACTGCGGCATCGGTATCTCCTGGGGACGGCGCGCCAGCGCTGGCTGCGGGGGCTGGGGCTTCCGGCTGGGCGCGCCTGCGGCGGCGGGCGCCTGGTTGGCGGCGCCAGTCCGGGGTCTGGGGAGACTGCTGACTCATGTTATCTCCAGCGGCGGGCTTCCAGAGCGCGCACCGTTATAAACAGGAAAACTGCGGTGACGCACACGAAGTAGACAATGTGTTTGGTGTCAATCACGCCCAGGCCAAAATCGTCAAAGTGGGTCTTGATGCTCATCTCGCCAATGATGGTGGCCGGGAGGCCAGTGACTGCGGCGGCGGCGAAGTCGCTAAAGTAAAGCACCAGAAGTATACCCATAGCAACCACCGCCGCCACAATCTGGTTGTTGGTCAAGCTGGAAGTAAGCATGCCAACGGCCAGGGCGGCAGCGCCGTAGAGGAACAGTCCCAGGTAACCCGCGTAGATGGGACCGGGGTCTGGGCTGGCAAAGATGAACAGCAGCAGAACATAGTACCCAGTCAAGGCCACCATCGCCATGAGAAACACCAGGCTGGCCAGGTACTTACCCGCTACCACCTCCCAGTCCCGCACCGGCGCCGTCAGCAGCAACTCTACGGTGCCCAGCTTGCGCTCTTCCGCCAGCAGGCGCATGGTCAAAGCAGGGGCCAGCAAGATCATGATGATGGTGGCGCCTTGGTAGAAGCTGCTGAGCGAAGCTTCCGGGAATGGATTGCCAAAGTCGCGAACGAAGAAAAACCCGGTCAGCGCCAGAAAAATCATCCCCACGATGTAAGCCATTGGGCTGCTGAAATATACCTGAATCTCTTTCCAGGCCACTGCTTGGACTCGCTGCATTAATTAAGACTCCTCTCGGGTGGTGAGCTTGAGGAAAATCTCCTCCAGGCTCATGGTGGACATACGCATACTCAGCAGCCCCCAGCCCTGGCTGATGACAACCCGGGAAATTTCGTCCCGCAGATCCAGTCCATGCCTGGCCTGCACAATGAACAGGTTCCGGTTACGGCCGGTCGGCGGCTGTACGTCGGTGACCCCGTTAATCCGGCGCAAGGCTGCCGCCACTTCCGCAGCCGGGCCGCGGACCTCTACTTCAATGCGCTCCACGCCCTGGAGGTTCTGGGCCAGGCGCTGGGGCGTGTCCTCTGCCACGATGTGGCCCTGGTGGATGATGAGCACCCGCTGGCACAACATGCTGACTTCGGGCAAGATGTGGCTGCTGAGCACCACCGTCTGCTCTTTACCCAGGTCTTGAATCAGCCTCCGGGTCTCTACCACCTGGATAGGATCAATGCCGATGGTCGGCTCGTCCAGCACCAGCACTTCTGGGTCGTGCAGAATGGCTTGGGCCACGCCAACCCGCTGGCGGAACCCCTTGGACAGCTTGCCAATAATGGTGCGCCGGTAGTCGCCAAGGCGGCAAAGGTCTATGACCTCGCCAATGCGCACTTTGAGCTTACGGGAAGGCACCCCGCGCAAAGTGCCCATGTACTTCAAGTAGCTGGTAACAGTCATTTCGGTGTAAAGAGGGACCGTTTCGGGCAAGTAGCCCACCCGGCGGCGGGCTTCCAGGGCCTGCTCCACCACATCAAAGCCGGCCACCGTAACTTTACCCTGGGTGGGCGGCATAAAGCCAGTGATAATGCGCATGGTGGTGGTCTTGCCAGCGCCGTTGGGGCCTAGAAAGCCCAGAATCTCCCCGCGCTGCACTTCAAAATTCACGTCCTCAATGGCGGGACGGGGGCCGTAGAAGTGGGTAAGCCCCTTCACCTCAATCATTGGGGAGCCATTGTTGCTCATAAATCTGCTTTCCGCCCAGGCCGCCAGCCAGCCCGTTGTGTAAGGGTAGTAGTGATGATATTCTATACATCTGGTTTTGCCAAGTGAGGCCCACCGGTCAACAGGGATTACAGGCCCCTGTCTTGTCAAGACGGCGTGTGGCACGTTTTTGGAGGTAGAATGCACCTGGTCATCGACGGTTACGGCGGCAACGCCGCCAAGATGTGGGATCCAGAACTGGTGCGCAGCTTTTTGATTGAATATCCTGACAAGCTGGGCATGACCCGCATCACCGAGCCTAAAGTTTTAGAATATCTGGGCCCTAAGGAAGAGGATGCCGGAGTTTCTGGCTTTGTCATCATCGCGGAAAGCCACATCAGCATCCATACCTTCCCTCACCGCAACTACGTCAATATTGACATATTTTCCTGCAAAGCTTTTGACACGGACCGCGCCCTGGCCGATGCAAAAGCCCTGTTTGACCTGTCTGACGTAAAGACGTGGCTCCTGCCCCGGGGCCTGGAATGGCTGGACCGCCAGCAAGCCCTGGACGAGGTCAAGACCCAAAGGGCTACCTTGCAGGGCGCCGGCTCTGGCACTGCTACTGGCCGTGGCTGATTCCCGGCACGAAGATCTGCCCTGGGTGCTGCGGAATTTTCTGGCTCTCCCCAGCCATCAAAGCGATTTGGATCGAGCGCGGGTAGTACTGATGCCGGTGCCCTATGACAGCACCACCTCAGCCCGCACCGGCGCCCGCTACGGTCCAGAGGCCATCATTCAGGCCTCGGCCTCTCTAGAAGACTACGACTGGGAGCTGGACCTGGATGTGGCGGAGGTGGGCATCCATACTGCGCCAATCCTGGAGCCCCACACCGGCGACCCGCGCTTGATGACCCAGCGGATTCAGCAGGCGGTGTCGCTTTTTTTGTCCCAAGGAAAGTTGGTGGGTATACTGGGGGGAGAACACTCGGTGTGCATAGGCTCAGTGCAGGCACACCTGGATTACTATCCCAACCTATCAGTCTTGTACCTGGACGCCCACGCCGACCTGCGGCAGGAGTTTTTGGGCACCCGGTGGAGCCATGCTTGTGGGGCGCGCCGCATTCACGAACAGTGTCCTCTGGTACTGGCAGGTCTCCGCAGTTTGTGCCTGGAGGAGCGGGATTATATACGTGGGCAGGCCATCCCCGCCTTTTTCTGGCCGCCCCAGGGAACGGAAAGCGATTACATCCAGCAGGTAACACAAAGACTAGGCCCAGAAGTGTATATTAGTCTGGATTTGGACGTGCTGGACCCGTCGCTGATGCCCGCGGTGGGCACTCCCGAGCCAGGTGGCATGAACTGGCGGCAGCTTATGGCGCTCCTCAGCGCAGTGGCTCAGGCAAAGCGGATTGTGGGCTTTGACGTGAATGAGCTTTCTCCCCACGAAGGCCCGGCCGCGTGTTCCTACACCGCGGCCAAGCTGGTTTACAAACTGATAGGCTACGCTGCCCAGGCCGGTTCACTGCCCAAAAGCCCCAGCGCCGAGTCAATCTGAACAAAGTTACCGCAAACAGAGCGCACGCCAACAGGGAGGACACCCATGGGAGCCTCCATCCGACTGGGCCGGATATTCGGCATCCCCATTATCATCAACTTCAGCTGGGTTTTCATTTTCTTCCTGGTCACCTATACCCTTAGCGCCCAGTTTGGGGACAGTTATCCGCGTTGGAACCTGATACAACAGTGGGCCACCGCCGGGGCAACATCCTTGCTTTTCTTTACCTCGGTGCTGGCCCACGAGCTGTCCCACAGCCTGCTGGCGGTGCGTAAGGGCATACCGGTGCGGGGCATCACCCTGTTCATCTTTGGCGGAGTCTCTCACCTGGCCCACGAAGCCCGCAGGCCAATGACCGAGTTCCTAGTGGCGGTAGTTGGCCCGGCCAGCAGCCTGCTGCTGGGACTTTTGTTCTTCGCGGCAAGCCGGGTTCTACAAGACGTCAGCGAAACGCTGGCTGCGATCTGTATCGTACTTTCACCCATAAATTTCATGCTGGGCATTTTCAACATGCTGCCCGGCTTTCCCCTGGATGGCGGAAGGGTTTTGCGGGCAGCAGTGTGGGGCATCACGGGCAGCTACTGGCGCGGCACGCAAATCGCAGCCCGCGCAGGCCAGGCCATCGGGGGCTTGATGGTCGCCGGAGGCATAGCCTGGCTGCTCTTCGCCCCGGAAGTACGGTTCCAGGGATTGTGGTTTGCCCTCATCGGAGCTTTTTTGTTCTCGGCCGCCACCACCAGCTATCGCCAGGAGCAGATTCGCGAGAACCTCAAAAACTACACCGTGGCCGACGTGATGCGCACCGGCTGGAACGTCCTGCCGGGAGAGACTCTGGCCGGTTCTCCTGCCGTAGCCCAGGCTTTGGCCGGTCGCGAGGAGTTCGTAGCAGTCTTGACGGGAGACCGCATTGGCGGCATCTTCACCCGCCGGCAACTGGCGCGGCTCCCGGCAGCCACGGCCGCCCAAATCCCCCTGGGCATGGCCATGACCCCCCTTTCCGCGATGCCCAAAGTTTCGCCAGAGGAGCCAATGTTTGGCATAATCGAGCGCCTGGAAGCGGAGAACATGGACCGGCTGGCCGTAGTGCGGGACGATGCCCTGCTGGGCCTGGTGAGCCGGGAAGACGTGATGCGCTGGCTCCAGCGGGGTCCGCAACGGGCCAGCTAGACCCTGGTGAGGCGTCCCGCAGCCTGTGCTACAATAGCTTTATACTGGCAAAGGGTTAGCCGTCATGCCGTCGCAAGGATACATCTACTTGGACCATGCTGCCACCACGCCCACCGACCCGGCGGTGCTGGAAGCCATGCTCCCCTACTTCAGCCAGATGTATGGCAATCCTTCCAGCATCCATACTGCGGGTCAGGAGGCGCGCCGCGCTCTAGACGACGCCAGGGAGCGGGTGGCGCGGGTCTTGCATTGCCGGACCAGCGAGGTCATCTTCACCAGCGGCGGCACCGAATCAGATAATGCGGCCATACACGGCGCGGCCACGGCGCTGCAAGAGACGGGCAACCACGTAATCACCACCAGTGTGGAACACCACGCGGTGCTGCACACCTGCCAATACCTGGAAAACCTGGGGTTCGAGGTCAGCTACCTGCCGGTGGACCGCTTTGGAATGATGCACCCTGAGACAGTGTACCGGGCCATCACTGAGCGCACCACGCTGGTGACGGTGATGTACGCCAACAACGAAATCGGCACGGTCAACCCCATTGCGGAGATCGCACAGGCAGTGAAACAGCGCGCCCAGGAACTGGAGCGCACTATAGTGATGCACACGGACGCTGTTCAGGCTGCCAGTTTCCTTGGCCTGAACGTGCGAAGCCTGGGCGTGGACATGCTGAGCCTTTCCGGGCACAAGTTTTATGGCCCCAAGGGCACTGGTGTTCTGTACATCCGCCGTGGCACGCCCTTTCTGCCCCTGATTTTTGGCGGCGGGCAGGAGCGGGAGCGGCGAGCTGGCACCGAAAACATCGCCGGCATTGTGGGGCAAGCCCTGGCCTTGGAACTGGCGGACGGCCAGCGCCAGCAGTCCAGCCAGCATTGCGCCAAGCTGAGGGACCAGATCATCGCCCAAGTGTTGGAAAACATTCCCGGGTGCCAGCTTAACGGCCATCCTACCCAACGGTTGCCTAACAACGTGAATTTTTCCTTCGAGGGCGTTCAGGGGGAGCCTATTCTGCTAGGACTGGACCTGGCCGGTATTGCAGCCTCCAGCGGCAGCGCATGCAGTTCCGGTTCCCTGGAGCCGTCCCACGTATTGTTGGCCCTGGGTCAGACTGCGGAGCTGGCGCGTGGCAGCCTGCGCATTACCCTGGGACGCTCCAACACCGAAGAGCAGGTGGAGCGTATGCTTGAAGTTCTGGGCAAGCTGGTGGCCCAGCTCCGCCAGATGCCTACTCTCACCACGGCGGGCGCCGCCGCCCAGCCACGGAGCTAACTTGCGGACTTTTTCTCTGCCTCGATTGACTCTACTAGCCTTTGTCCTGCTAGTCACGGCAGGCACTATGGCTTGCGAAGAAGCCTCGCCTAACCTGGGCCGCTACCACCGGGGGAGGACCCTGGACGTGGCAGTAATGTCCATGGAATGGGTGCCGGAGCTGCGGTACTCCACCATTCAGCAGACCGTAACACCGCCCCCCGACTCGCCTTGCGCCACCGCCATGCCTGCGCCTGACCCCGCCAAGGCCGGTGACCCCGAAGGTAAAATCCGCCACTGGAGGATTTCGCCCACGGATAAGGACCTACAGTTGGTGTTGGTGCACTTGAAGGTGGAAAACCACACCGCATCCAGCGCCATCGTCAACGCCGACGAGCAGGCGGCCGAGTTACGGGACTTCGCCTCCACGGTTTACCGCCCCTTGAACATCAGCAAGCTGGTGCAGGAGACCACCGAAGCGCCCGGTCCCTTGGGTCGTTCCCTGGTATTCGTGCAGGGCGCCTTTGAACTGAAGCGAGACTGCGGCGTGGACGGGTGGATGGTATTTGAAGCGCCCAAGGATACCAAGTTCAAGGAGTTCCGGTGGCGCGCCAGCGATTCTCTAACCATCGAGTTCTGAGGGACAGCCGCCGCGGGATCCACCCTCCCATCTGGCGACGCCTTTTCCACGCCACCGCCGGGTCCGTTATACCGGTGGCCGCGATATTCGCCCCTAAAGTGCCGCTGCTGGCGGCAGTGGGCGCTTTATGCGCCGTCCTGCTGCTGGTGGACGTGGTCCGCTTCCGCTGGCCAGTAGTGAACCAGGCGTTCATGCGGTGGCTGGCCCCGTTGCTCAAGGCTGAGGAAGACAGCCGCATTACAGGAGCCACTTACATGACCATCGCCTCTTTGCTGGCGCTGTTGTTATTCCACAAGCCAGTCGCAGTTGCCGCGCTGCTGTTCCTTTCCCTGGGCGATCCAGCTGCCGCGCTAATCGGGCGGCGTGCGGGACCCCGCTTCCGTCTGCTGGGCAAGTCGCCAGCGGGCACACTGGCCTTTGTGGTGGTAGCCCTGGGGGTTGCCGTGGCGCTGATTCAGTTAGGTGAGGTGCAGCCCCACTGGGGGCTGGCTGTGGGAGCAGCAGTGGCGGGGTTGGTAGAACTGATGCCCCTGCCCGTTGATGACAACCTTAGTGTTCCCCTGTCTGCGGGCGCATTGATGCAACTGCTGGGCGTGGCCTAGGCCGCGCATGGCTTACGGGCCAGAGGGTGCATCCCTGTTATTAACATTGCGCAGCTAATTGCCTAGATATGGCCCACGGCGATAGCCGCCAGGAAGGCCAGCACTGAAATCATGACCACCAGTTCCACCGGACTGAACTTTCCCACTTGCACCAGGGATTTTTCCCTGGGGCGCTCTCTAAACCGTCGCATGAACTTCTCCAACTTGCTGTGTGCCTCTGAGCCTGAGGCTGATGAACCAGGGCGCTGACAACTGATGATTTCATTGTCCCGTTCCTGCGTCACAGTCCGGCTACAAACACCGGCACGGACATCACAGGGTAGTTTCCCCAATCTAACAGGGGTGTCACCTCACCATTCCCACAGGCTTTCGCCCTCATGTCCGCCAGTTGCCACACCCAAGCTGGTCTGATACCCTTAGCCAATCGAACTGAACCTGCGAGGCATTGTTGGCGCCTGCCAATCCAATTAAAGCGTCCCTGTTTGTTACATGCATTATTGACCAGCTGTACCCACAGGTGGGAGTCAGCGTGGTGCGTGTGCTGCGGCGTCTTGGGGTGGAAGTGGATTTTCCCATGGACCAGACCTGCTGCGGGCAGCCCCTCTTCAACGCTGGATATGCCTCAGAAGCCCGCAAATTGGCCCGGCGGGTGCTGGCCAGCTTCCAGCACAGCCAGTACATAGTGGTGCCGTCGGGTTCCTGCGCCGCCATGCTCAAGGTGTATCTGCCGGAGCTTTTTGCCCACGACGCCGCCCTGTCTGTCCAGTCCCGCGAGCTGGCGGCCAAGGTGTTCGAGTTTTCCCAATTCCTGGCGGAAGTCCTCAAAGTCTCAGATGCAGGCGGAGATCGCCAATGCCGGGCTGCTTACCATCCCTCCTGCCACTTGCTGCGGGAATTGGGCGTCCGCGAAGCGCCCCAGAAACTGCTGCGCCAGGTCTCCGGCCTGGAGTTGGTTGACTTGCCCCAGGCAGAGACATGCTGCGGCTTTGGCGGTGCCTTTGCTGTCCGCTATCCCCATATATCCGAAAAGATGCTGGGAGATAAGCTGGACAACCTTAAGGCCGCCGGGGCAGACACTCTGGTGGCGTGCGACATGGGCTGCTTGATGCATATTGGCGGGGGCAGCGACCGCCAAAGGCTGGGCATAAAGATGCGGCATCTGGCCCAGATACTGGACCCGGAGGCCGAGTAATGGCCGAGGTCAAGACCAGGGAGTTCAACCGCGCCTCCAGCCTATCCATCCAGGACCCGCAACTGCGGCGCGCCCTGCAGAAAGTGGGCACCGGTTTTGACGCCGCCCGCCGGGAAAACATAGTGGAGGTCACTCCTGAAGTTTGGGAGCAGTGGCGGGAGCGGGCCAGGCAAATCAAGCTGCACACCCTTGACCGCCTGGACTACTACCTGGACTTGCTGGAACAGCGGGTGTCCCAGGCAGGCGGACAGGTACACTTCGCCAAGGACGCCGCCGAGGCCAAGGCCATCGTTTCGGCCATAGTGCAGCGCAACCAGGTGCGCATGGCGGTCAAAAGCAAGTCCATGGTGTCCGAGGAACTGGGCCTGAATAGGGTGCTGGAATCCCTGGGTGTGGAGGTGTACGAAACCGACCTGGGGGAATACATCATTCAGTTGGCCGGTGAGACCCCTTCCCACCTGGTGGCCCCCGCGCTGCACAAGACCAAGGAGCAGGTTTCCCAACTGTTTGCCCAGAAGCTGGGAGTCCCCCCAACCTCTGATATTGAGGCTATGGCTCGGGTAGCGCGGGAAGTGCTGCGCCAGAAGTTCCTCCAAGCGGACCTGGGCATTTCCGGAGCTAATTTTCTGGTGGCGGAGACCGGCACGCTGGTGATAATCACCAACGAAGGCAATGGCCGCCTGTGCACTTCTGCGCCGCGCATTCACATTGGCATTACCGGCATGGAGAAAGTCATACCCTCTCTGCAGGACCTGGCGGTGTTTCTGCGGTTGCTGCCCCGTTCCGCCACCGGCCAGCGCTTGACCAGCTACGTCAGCATGGTCAGCGGCCCCCGGCGCTCCGAGGATGAGGACGGGCCAGAACAGTTCCACCTGGTGCTGGTGGACAACGGCCGCTCCCGCCTGCTGAAAGACCCAGACCTGCGGGAAGCGCTGTGCTGCATCCGCTGCGGCGCGTGCCTGAACATCTGCCCCGTGTACCAGAAAGTGGGCGGCCACGCCTATGGCTGGGTGTATCCCGGCCCCATCGGCGCGGTGGTGACACCGGCATTGACTGGCCTAAAAGACGCCAAGGACTTGCCCAGGGCGTCCAGCCTGTGCGGCGCGTGCCGCGAGGCGTGCCCCGTGAAGATTAACCTGCCCCGTATGTTGTTGCACCTGCGCCAGCAGCTGGTGGAGAGCCGGGACCCCCAGCAGCGGGCAGAGGACGGGGGAGAGAAGCTATTGGCCCAGGGCTACGCGGCGATGATGGGACGGCCCGATCTGCTGGGACTGGCCCGCGGGATAGGACGCGTCCTGCAGGCTCCTTGGGAGAAGCAGGGCAAACTGGAAAAAGTCCCGGCTCCACCGCTATCCCTATGGACCCGCAGCCGGGACTTGCCCTCCCTGGCGCCGCGCACGTTCCACGACATCTGGGAGAAGGAACTTTCCCGTGCCCCTGAGGTACAGCGCTGAAATGGCAGACGCTGGTTTTCCAGGCACCCCTAAAGCCCAGTTTCTTGGAGCAGTCCGCCAGGCGCTGGGCCGGGTGAGCGATGCGGCGCAGATCCCTTACGGCAGCGCCGTCGGCGACCCCGTTGAACTGGAACGGCAAGCCGCAGAAGCCCGGCAGCGCATCGCCAGCCGCCAGCGGGAATTGCTGGAACAGTTCGCCGCCACGGCTGCCCTGCGGAGTTGGAAAGTGTTCCGCGCCCCAGCATTGGAGGACGCCCTGGGCTATGTAACTTCCCTGGCTGTCGCCCTGAGTGCCAGCAAAGTAGTGCGTTCAAACCAGGAAGTGTTTGCAGAATTGGCGGTGGACGCAGCCCTCCAACACCGGGGCGTCCAGGTAATTCCAGTGGCGCAAAGCGCAGGGCGGGACCGCGCCCAGCTGCGGGAAGAGATGGCATCGACGGCCATGGGCATCACGGGCGCGGACTACGCCGTGGCCGAGACTGGTTCGGTAGTGGTGCTGCCCCGGCGCGGTCTTAGCCGCCTGGTGTCGGTGGTGCCGCCAGTGCATGTGGCCCTGGTGCGGCCTCAAGAAGTGGTCGCCAGCCTGGACGACGTATTCTTGCTGCGCCGCCTGGAGTACTACCGCCGGGGCGGCGACATGGGCAGCTACCTGAACTTTATCACCGGCCCCAGCCGCACCGCAGACATTGAACAAACCCTGGTGGTGGGCGTCCACGGCCCCAAAGAAGTGCACCTGGTGCTCTTGGGGTAAAATAGATTCAGGAACTGGAAGGGCAAGGAGGAACATATGCCCATGCGCGTGGGCTTCATCCAATTTCGTAAGCAGATGCTGGAACGGGAACTGACCGGTATCAAGGAGTTGCTGCCCAGCCTGGGCCTGGAGAAGGTCATTCTCACCGGCGACATGGCGACGGGTAAGTACCAGCCAGACAGCCGCATTGAGTTGATTGTGGTGCAAAAGACTCAGGCCGCCTTTGGGCGCCGGGCCGACTTCTTCTTCTACCACCTGGACAGCGCTGTAGCTGTGGACTCTCAAGTCTATACCCCAGAAGAGTTTGAATGCCTCAAGGACACTTTGCCCGCCCTGCGGCAAGCCTGTGAGAAAGGAATGGTGATATTTAGTGCCTGAACACAAATCCGAGGGCCTGCGCTGGCTGCGCCAGGCTGAACAGGACCTGGACGACGCCGAGTTTCTGCGGGATGGGCAACGGTTTAACCTGTCCTGCTTTCTGAGCCAGCAGGCGGCAGAAAAGGCCGTGAAAGCGTATTTGTATCACCGGGGGGCCGAGGACGTTTGGGGCCACTCCCTGGCTGACCTTTGCGAAGACGCCAAACTCTTTGAGCTATTTTTTGATACGGTGAAGAGTGAAGCCCGCCAACTGGACAAATACTATGAAATCACCCGCTATCCCAGCTTCCTGCCCGGCGGCATCCCCTCAGAAGCCTTCGAGCGGGTGGACTCTGACCGGGCCATCGAACTGGCTATGGTAGTAGTCCAGTTTGTGCGGGAGCGGGTGCAGTAAGTAATAACGGCATTGGCGCCGTGTAAATGACCCTGGAGCTATGCAAGCCATGACTCTTAAAGAAGAACTCCATCACCTGGTGGATGAACTTCCCAACAGGGAACTGCACGCCGCCAAACGGTTCCTGGAGTACCTGCGGAACATGGGCGATCCATTCCTGCAGGCTCTTGAAGAAGCCCCTTAGGATAACGAGCCAACCACCCCAGAGGAGGACGAGGGCGCAAAGGAAGCGTGGAAGGAATATTTGAGGGGGGAGTTCGTCTCCGCTGAAGAAGCTAAGCGCGACCTATTGTCTTGACCGAGGCCTGGAGCCACGTTCTCACAGCGCAGGCCAGGCACGATATGCGAAGGCTAGACATGGCTGTACGCCAACGAATCTTCGCTGCTCTCGACCATATGTCAGCCAGCGGCGGGGTGACGTAGCGAAGCTGCATAGTTCGGGCGAAGAATGGCGGTTGCGTGTCGGTGAATTCCGTATCCGGTTTCGCAGAGATCCCACTGAGAGGTCCGTCATCGTCCTTCGAGTACTGCCCCGCAGCCAAGCTTACCGCAGTTAATGCGACAAATTAGACCGCATTGCCCAGCTTATCAGGACGGGAGACGCACCTTCATCAGCCGCAAGGCCCGCTCTGCGGCGCCCGCCAGCAGTTCCTCCGCCCGGGCCAGGCTCTGCTCGTAGGTCATGGGCCGGTCGGCAATGCACATGATGCCGGCGATGCCGTGCTGGTACAGCTCTTCGTAGCCCGTGCCCAGGCTGCCGGCCAGCAAAATGGTGGGGACGCCCAGGGCATTAGCGCGGCGGGCCACGCCCACCGGAGCCTTGTCAAAGATGCTGGAGTGGTCCGCCCGGCCCTCGCCGGTAATGACCAGGCTGGCCCCCGGCAGATGCTGGTCAAAGTTAATTACATCACAGACCATGTCAATGCCGGAGCGCAGCTCCGCACCAGCAAAGGCCAGCAGCCCGGCACCCAGACCACCCGCAGCCCCTGCCCGGGGCCGCTCCAGCACCGGTAGCCCTGTATCCCGTTCCACCACCTGGGCGAAATTGGCCAGGGCGGCGTCCAGTTCCGCCACCACCTCTGGCGAAGCGCCCTTCTGCGGGCCGTAAACCGCCGATGCTCCCGTGGGGCCGCATAAAGGATTGGTCACATCGGTGGCGCCAATAACCTCCGCCTTGTCCAAGCCGGGGTGCCGCTCGGACAGGTCAATGCGGGCCAGGCGGGCCAGGGCAGCGCCGCCGTTGGCCAAGGGGTGCCCCCTGGCGTCCAGGAACTTTACGCCCAGGGCGGCGGCCATGCCGGCGCCGCCATCGTTGGTGGCGCTGCCCCCCAGTCCCACAATTATCCTGGTGTACCCCCGGTCCAGGGCCTCCTTGATAATCTCGCCCGTTCCCCGGGTAGTGGCAACTCGCGGGTTTCTCCGGCGGGGTGTCAGCAGCGCCAGGCCGGAGGCCCGGGCCATCTCAATGACCGCAGTGCGGCCGTCGCCCATGACTCCCCAAAGGGCTTCCACCGGCTGGCCGACCGGGCCGGTAACCACGGTCCGGAAGGTCTCGCCATTGGTGCCGTCCACCAGGGCGTTCAAGGTGCCATCGCCGCCGTCAGCCACCGGCAGCAACACTGTCTGCGCGTCAGGTTCAGCCGCCTGCACGCCCTTGGCAATGGCCCTGGCCGCTTCCAGGGCAGAAACACTGCCTTTGAAGCTCTGGGGAGAGACCAGTATCTTCTTTTGCATAGTCCAGGTATTATACTCCGGCCATACCCAATTGCTCAGACCTTTGCTACAATCGGGTAGTCCCGGCGGGTAGGCCCGCCCAGGCGTATTCCCAGCATATCCTCAGGAGTTGCATCATGGCTTCCAGGGAAGAAATTAAACAACGGGCTTTTGCCGCCATTGACTCCCACGCCGATGAGATTGTGGGCGCAGCCCAGACCATTCTGGCCAACCCGGAACCCGGTTTTCGGGAAGTCAAAACGTCGCGCCTGGTGGCGGGCAAGTTTGCCGAGTGGGGCATCCCTTTCAAAGCAGGCCTGGCCCTGACCGGAGTGCGGGGAGAATTGGTAGGAGGCAGCGCCGGACCTGCCCTGGCCCTGCTGGGCGAGCTGGACTCCCTGATAGTCCAGGAACACCCCCACGCCGATGCGCAGACCGGCGCGGCCCACGCCTGCGGCCACCACTGCCAGATTGGTATGCTTTTGGGAGCTGCCGTGGCGCTGATGCAGCCGGACGTGCTGCCCCAGTTGAGCGGGCGCATCGTGCTGATGGCGGTGCCTGCCGAGGAGTACATTGAGATTGAATACCGGGACTCTTTGCGGCGGGCGGGCAAGCTGGAGTTCCTGGGGGGCAAGCCGGAGCTGGTGCGGCTAGGCGAGTTCGACGACGTGGACCTGGCCATGATGATGCACACCACCAGCTCCAAAGAAGAAGGCCAAATCTGCATCAGCGGCACCAACAACGGCACCGTCGCCAAGAAGATTACCTTCATTGGCCGCGGCGCTCATGCCGGCGGCTCTCCCCACCTGGGCATTAACGCCCTCAACGCAGCCACTCTGGCCCTCACCGCCATCCATTACAACCGGGAGACCTTCCGGGACGAGGACACCATCCGGGTCCATCCCATTATCACCAAAGGCGGTGAGGCGGTCAGCGCCGTTCCCTCGGACGTGCGGATGGAGACCTTTGTCCGCGGCCGCACCATTGACGCCATCATGGATGCTAACCGAAAGGTGGACCGGGCGCTGCGGGCTGGTTCTCTGGCGGTGGGCGCCAAGGTCAACATCCAGACTATTCCAGGATACCTGCCGCTCAAACAAGACCGTGTAATGAACCAGGTGTTTGAAGCCAATGCCGCCGCCCTGGTGGGTGGCAGCAACGTGGGCCATGTGTCCCACCGCACCGGCTCCACAGATATGGGGGACATCAGCCACCTGATGCCTTCCATCCACCCCTACGTGGGAGGGGCCACCGGCCTGGGGCACGGCGCCAATTATGTGGTGGAGGACTACCGTCTGGCCGTCATCACCGCCGCCAAGGCTCTGGCCGCCACTGCGGTGGACTTGCTGGCCGATGGTGCGGCGAAAGCTAGCCAGGTAATTGCAGGCCACCGGCCAGAGATGACCCGCGCCGAGTACCTGCGGTTCATGCGCAGCCTGGCCAAAGACCAGACCTTTGAGGCGGAGTAGAGGACTATGCCCGACCGCCAGGAACTCAAGCAACGGGCTTGCGCTGCAATTGAGGCGCAGCGCCAGCAAATTGTGGACATTGCCAAAGCAGTGCTGTCCAATCCTGAACCTGGATTCAGGGAACAGAAGACCGCCCGCCTGGTGACTCAAAAGTTCCAGGAATTGGGAATTACGCCCCGACAGGGGTTGGCAATCACCGGCGTTAAAGGGCGTGTCAGAGGGGGCGCCGGGCTGGGGCCTCGGGTGGCCTTGCTAGGGGAGCTAGACTCCCTCATAGTCAACGACCATCCCCACGCCGACCCGCAAACCGGCGCTGCCCATGCCTGCGGCCACCACTGCCAGATTGGCATGATGCTGGGCGCACTCATCGGCTTGCACACCCCAGAAGTGCTCAGGCACCTGTCTGGCGAAATTGTGCCCTTTGCGGTGCCCGCAGAAGAGTTCATTGAGGTGGAGCGGCGGCTGCAACTGCGCGCTGAGAGACAGGTCGAGTTCCTGGGCGGGAAGCAAGAACTTATTCGCTTGGGCGAGTTTGATGATGTTGACGTCGCCGTGATGTGCCACACCGCCAGCGACATGAACGAGCACAAATTCGCGGTGGGCGGTACTAGCAACGGGCACGTGGTCAAGTACGTGCAGTTCACGGGCTTGGGCGCCCATGCCGGGGCCGCTCCCCACCGGGGCATCAATGCACTGAACGCAGCGTCCTTCGCTATCCAGGCCATGCACGCTAACCGGGAGACCTTTCAGGAAGAAGATATCCCCCGGGTGCACGGCATCATGACCCGCGGCGGCGAAGCGGTGAACGCCGTCCCTGCCGATGTGCGGCTGGAGTGGCGGGTGCGTTCCGCCAGCCCAGCGGCGGTGGCGCGCAACTCGGCAGTAGTGGACCGCTGTCTCAAATCAGGCGCGCTGGCCGTGGGGGCGTCGGTGAAGATTACCAACATTCCTGGCTACCTGCCCATGCGCAACGACCAGCGGCTGCAAGACCTGTTTGTGGATAATGCCGCCCAGGTTGTGGGCAAATCCAGCACTTTGATTATCCCCGCGCGGCGCAACCGCGGCGGCTCCACGGATATGGGCGACCTGAGCCAGTTGCTGCCGGTATGTCATCCCTACGTGGCGGGAGCCGTGGGGGCAGGCCACAGCAAAGACTACCTGATTACCGACTACCAGGCGGCCGTGGTGAATCCGGCCAAAATCATGGCGATGGTAGTAATTGACCTGCTGGCCGATGGCGCAGCCAAGGGCAAGGAAGTAATTCAGGAGCACCGGGCGGCGCTGTCCAAGGCGGCCTACCTGCGGCTCCAAAGGGACCTGGCCCAGGTGGTGGACTACCGGGGAGAGTGAGGCGGGAATTGCCGGCCTATCATCCGCTCAAGGTTCAATGGGTTCACACCAGCGGCTACTTGCCATACTGATCCTTGGAGCAGTCACCTAGAGGGTAGTGGATCAATTTGGTCTTTGTCGTTCCGGCTTGCGCCGGAACCCAGTGGTGCATCTCATCCGTATCCTTTCCTGGGCACCCCGACTCATTGGGGTGCGACGGATGGCGCCTGAGCAAACTTGACCTACTGCCACCTAAAGGGTTGTCTTGTGGGCCACTTCGGCCACAGCTATAATGGCCCTGAGTTAAGACCCAAACTGGCAAGGCGGGAGGCAACATGATTGCGTTGATAGTGACCATCAACATCAAGCCGGGGTTCAAGCAGCAGTTCATGGAATCCATGATGGGCGACGCCCGGGGATCCAACGAGGACGAGCCAGGGTGCATGCAGTTTGACGTGCTCCAGGACAATGAGGACGCTAACCGCATCCACCTGTACGAAGTGTACAAGGACCAAGCGGCCCTGGATGCGCACCGCGCCGCTCCGCACTACACCAAGTGGCGGGAAACGGTGAAGGAATGGTTTGCCACTGAGAACGTACGCCGGGTGGCTACCCCAGTGTATCCGGCAGAGAAGGACTGGAAGAAGCGGACCACCGGCAGTTCCCGACCGCGCGCCAGCCGGTAGGCACTTTCCACCAACCTCAATCCAAGGCAGACCACTAAGTGCCTATCCCAAAAATTCACCGCCGAGTACGCGGAGACCGCTGAGATAAACGGAAACCAATAAAACTCTCCGGTACTGGTTCAGTTTGTCTCGTAAATAAGGAAGAAGTTGCTCGTCGCACCCCGACAAGTCGGGGTGCCCAGATACAGAATAGATACAGTTCTCTACTGGATTCCGGCTTCCGCCGGAATGACGGGTTTCAAACTGAACCAGTGCCAACTCTCCGCGTCCCTTGCGCTCTCGGCGGTTATTAGGATAGGCTCTAAGAGGGTGCCTAAAAAGGCTAGGCGCTCGTGGTTCGACAGGCTCACCACGAGCGGTCCTTCAGCCGAAGGACGCTCACCCTGAGCTTGTCGAAGGGTGAGCGCTGGTAGTGCACAGCACTTTTTAAACACGCTCTAAAAGGGCAGGCGCATCTCCCATAGTGAGAGAGTGCCTGCCCCTTTCATGCCACCGCCATTCCTGGCATGGTCAGTTTATGTTAATACTGGCGATCTTGCTCTGGTGTTCCCGCACTTTAAGGCGGCACACCAGCACCGGCCATCCGTTCTCCCGCCGCACCTCAAACTCCTGGAATCCTTCCGGCGCCTCCATGTAGCGGGTAATCACCCCTAGCAAGTCTCGCTTCAACGCCTCCATAACCTCCGGGGCCAGGTCCACCCGGTCCTGAATCAGCGTATCATGAAGCCTGCGCCGAGCCTGGTCTTTGGCGCTTCCGCCGTTGGCCGCAGCGTGTTTTATTGCATCAAACATGGGAGAATGCGCTCCGGTCAATTCCGATTAGCCCCCGCACACGGTCCATCAGACCAGATTTGGCGTTCGCAACTGGGATGACGGCCTCATCGCCATCAATGCGGGCCGCAATCTTCTGGAAGGCCACGCCAGACAGGGCTTTACGGTCATAGACCACCGGAACGCCGCGGTTAGTGGCGATAATCAGGCGCTCGTCAATGGGCACCATGCCCAGCACTTCCACGGACAGCAGGGACACGATATCGTCCTCGTCCATCATGTCGCCCCGGCGCATCATCTCCTGGCTGACCCGGTTAATCACCAGCTTGGGCCGGTGGAGACCTGCCGCTTCCAGCAGCCCAATGACCCGGTCGGCGTCTCTAATGGCTGCAATTTCCGGATTGACCACCACGATGGCCTCCCGGGCTGCGGAAATGGCTATTTTGAACCCTTGGTCTATCCCTGCCGGGGAATCCACAATTACGTAGTCAAACTCTCTTTCCAGGTTGCGGCAAAGAGCATTCAGTTGGTCAGCCTGGATGCAGTTCTTATCCCGGGTTTGGGCTGCGGGGAGCAAATAAAGCTCGAAGCGGTGCTTGTCGCGGATCATGGCCTGGTGAAGCTTGCAGACTCCCTGGACCACATCCACCAGGTCGTAGGCCACGCGGCTTTCCAGGCCAAGAATTACGTCCAGATTGCGGAGGCCAATGTCGGTGTCAATTACCACCACGCGGTGTCCGCGCATGGCCAGGGCTGTTCCCACGTTGGCGGTAGTAGTGCTCTTTCCCACTCCTCCCTTACCCGAGGTGACCACAATGGTTCTGCCTGTCATAAGCCGTACCTCAGACTAATCGTATCCCAGCCAAGGTCCCAGGGACCAGCTGGAAAAATATGGTGGTCAGACTTCCCCGCTACCTTATGAGAAGACATAACAAATAATGCGTATAGGGGAAGCTTTCCAGCGATGAGGCCGCCCGAGACGCCGGAAACTGGCCGGAAATTCCCTGGGGCCACATGAGGATTATCACACACGGCAATTTTTTCCGCCCAGGCAGGGACCGGGCGAATTTTGGGGGATTTATCAGCTGGAGGCCGGGCCGCGTTTTACCGGCCCAGGATTGCCACGGAGCAGGTGAAGGAGCCGGGGCGCCCGCCCAGGTTGTGGGTAAGCCCCAGGTCGGCCTTGCGGAGTTGCCGGGGACCGGCCCTGCCCTGGAGCTGCTGGTAAACTTCGTACATCATGCGAATGCCGCTGGCGCCCACGGGGTGCCCAAAGCATTTAAGGCCGCCGTCGGTGTTCACCGGCAAATCGCCCTCCAGGGTAAAGGCGCCAGAAGCCACGTCCCGGCTGGCCTGGCCGCGAGGGCTGAAGCCCAGGTCTTCGTAAATTATCAGCTCGGTTATAGTGAAGCAGTCATGCACCATAGCCAGGTCCAACTCCTGGCGGGGGTCGGAAATGCCCGCCTCCTGGTAAGCCGCCCGGCTGGCCCGCACCGTTTCCGGAAAGTGAACAAAGTCCCAATCGCTGCGCAGGATGCCAAAGGCCCCCACGGCCAGGCCCAGGGCCTTGACCAGCACCGGGTCCGGGCGCAAGCTGCGGGCGATTTCCGGCGTGGTGATAATGGCCGCCGCTGCGCCGTCGCTGACGCCGCAGCAGTCGAAGAGGCCCAGGGGCCAGGCCACCATGGGGGCCTTTACCACCTGTTCAACGCTCACCTCCCGCTGGAAGTGGGCCTTGGGGTTGAGGGTGCCGTTGTGGTGGTTCTTGGCGGCAATCTTGGCCAGGGTGCGCTTCCCCTCTTCAAAAGGGATGCCGTAGTGGTGGAAGTAGCGAGTGGCGGTCATGGCGAACTGGGCGGGCGGCGGCGTGGGCGGGGCCACGTCGGAGCCGGGGGCTTCTGGGATGGCCAGGCCAGAGTAGCCGGAGTCTTTGAGCTTCTCCACCCCCAGGGCCAGCACCATGTCGTAGACGCCCGCGGCCACGGCGTAGCAGGCGTTGCGAAAGGCGTCGGTGGCGGTGGCGCAGGCGTTCTCCACGCGGGTGATGGGCACGTAGTCCAGCTTGAGGGCTTCCGCCAGGGGCTGGCCAGTGCGGAAGGAGCTGGCAGTGCCCACCCAGGCGGCCTGGATATCCTTGGGGGCGATGCCCGCATCGGCATAGGCTTCCTGGGCGGCTTCCACCATCAGATCGGCGGCGCTGGACTCCCAGCGCTCTCCGAACTTGGTGCAGCCCATGCCCAGGATGGCTACCCGGTCTTTAATGCCGCGCATAGTTGCTCCTTGAAGGGAATGCTTCCCTCACCCCTCATCCTAACCTTCTCCCACAAGGGGAGAAGGGATGGTTAGACTCCCTCTCCCTTTATGGGAGAGGGCTGGGGTGAGGGTTACTCTGTATCCTGCTGCCCACGTCACCCCGACAGTCGCTGCCTCAGAATTCAGTAGAGTCTCCCTGCACCCCCAGTCTACTCCACCGAGGCCAGATACGGGTAGTGGGGTTGGCCGCCGGGGACTACCTGCACTTCCAGGCCGGGGGTCCTGGCTTGCAGGGCCTGGGCCGCCTCCTGGGCCTGGGCTTGGGCGGCGCCCTCGCCCCAGTAAATAGTCACTACCTTGTCGGCGGCAAGCCCGGCCTGGGCCAGGGCGGCCAGCAGGGCCTCGTTGGGAGTGTCGGCAGCCACCCGCAGCACGCCGTCCACCAGCCCGATGCACTGCCCGGCCCTGGCAGTAACCCCGCCGATGCTGGCGTCGCGGATGGCGCGGGTCACTTCCACCGTAGTTACACTCTCCAGGGCCTGCTGCATGGCCGCCAGGTTGCGCTCTGCTGGCTCCTCCGGGTTAAAGGCCAGGGCCGCGGCCACCCCCTGAGGCACGCTGCGGGTGGGTGCCACGCGCAGATTTAATCCCGGCGCACCAATGGCCTGCTGGGCAGCCACGATGATGTTCTTGTCGTTGGGCAGCAGGATGACTTCCTCAGCCCCCGTGGCGCGGGCGGCTTCCAGAAGCTGGCCCACGCTGGGGTTCATGGTGGGGCCGCCATTGACCACCGCCGCGCAGCCCGCCTCCTGGAAGAGCCGGGCCAGCCCTGGGCCGGGGGCCACCGCCACCAGGGCCAGCCTGGCGCTGCTGATCCCCCTTTCATAAAGGCGCCGCCCTGAGCTTGTCGAAGGGGGGTAAGGGGGGATTTCCGCCTCGGCCTCATGCCCCTCGGCCCAGGCATGGTTCTGCACGGACATATTCTCGATTTTTATCTCGGAAAGCTGGCCCAGGGCAACGCCCAGGCTCAAGGCGCGGCCAGGGTCCTGCAAATGGACGTGGACGCGTACCTGGCGGTCGTCGCCCACCACCACCGCGGAGCTGGCATCGGCAAGGCCCGACATCTGGCTGCGGAGCTGGTCCGGAGAGAGGCCATCGCCCCGGACCACGAACTGGGTGCAGTAGCCCCAGGTCACTTCCTGACTGGCGGTGACGAACTCCCGGCCCACCCGGGGCACGCCGCCGGACTCTCCCGCCCTGTAGCCCGAAGCCACGATGCTGTCCAGCGTCTCATCATCCAGTCGCTCCCAATGGCGCAGCAGGCCAGCCAGGATTACCACCACGCCCATGCCGCCGGCGTCCACCACTCCCGCCTCTTTTAAGGCGGGCAGCTGGGAAGGCGTAGCAGCCAGGGCGTCTGCCGCCGCCTGGAAGCCTGCCGACCATAGCTCCGCGGCATCGGTTGTTCCTTGGGATAAGGATGTCTGCACTTGCTCGGCGGCGCAGCGCATAACCGTGAGCATGGTGCCCTCCACGGGTTTGGCCACCGCCCGATAGGCAGCCTCTGACGCCGCGGCAAAGGCGACAGCCAGGGCTGGGCCACCGGCAGTTTGCTGGCCCGCCAGCTTCTGGGCAAAGCCCTTCATGAACTGGGAAAAGATGACGCCGCTGTTGCCCCGCGCCCCCCAGAAGGCCCCATCCGCCAGCAGAGCCGCCACTGCCCCAGCGGCGGCATCCTGGCCGGTGTCTGCTTTTTCCACAGCCGCCCGCAGGGTGAGCAGCATGTTGATGCCGGTGTCGCCGTCAGGCACCGGATAAACGTTCAGGGCATCTATGGCGTCGCGGTGCCGCTCCAGCAGCCGCACCGATGCTCCAAATCCTGCCAGTAAATCTTTGCCATGCAGGGCCTCCATTGGACATACCTCCTTGGCAACACCGCAAGCGGAGTTCCCCGGCACCATCAACATATTGGCGATTCCCACCATTCTACCCAGGACGCGCTAGGCAATACAGGTCTGGACGTCCCATATTCGTGTGGTCTGGCGACATCCCTTCCTTGACGCTCCTCTAGCGTCAGCCTAGAATGGGTCACCATAAGGGTATAAGGGGTCCAGGAGGCCGCATTTTGCAGCCTACAGGCAGCCGCAGCCGCCGTTCGCCAACGCGCGACGCGACGGATTCAGGCCAGGACAACAAGGCGACAGAGCGCGTGGTGGCCGGGGCGGTCCAGGCGGAAGACACGCCACTGGACGTATCGCTGCGTCCGCGGCGGCTGACCGATTTTGTGGGACAGGAACAGGTAAAGGACAATCTGGGCATCGCCATCCAGGCGGCCAAGCTGCGGGGCGAGCCCCTGGACCACGTTATCATTTACGGGCCTCCCGGCCTGGGCAAGACCACCCTGGCCCACATCATCGCCCAAGAGATGGAAGTAAGTATCCGGGTCACCTCCGGCCCCGCCATTGAGCGGGCAGGCGACATGGCCGCTATTCTCACCGGACTCAAGCCCTGGGACGTGCTGTTCATAGACGAGATTCACCGCCTGAGCCGCCCCGTAGAAGAAGTCCTTTACTCAGCCATGGAAGACTTCTTTCTGTCCTGGATGGTGGGCAAGGGGCTGGCGGCCCGCAATGTTAACCTGCGCATCAATCCCTTTACTCTGGTGGGGGCTACTACCCGGTTTTCCCTGGTCAGCGCTCCCCTGCGGGACCGGTTTGGCTCGGTGTTCCGGTTGGACTACTACCAGCAGCCGGACATGGAACTGGTGGTGGGACGCTCTGCACAACTGCTGGGCGTGGAGGCGGAAGGCGCGGGCGTCACGGAAATTGCGCTACGCTCCCGGGGCACTCCCCGGGTGGCCAACCGGCTGCTGCGCCGCAGCCGCGACTACGCCCAGGTCATGGCCGAGGGCCGAATTACAGGGCAGGTGGCGCGGGAAGCCCTGGAGATGCTAAAGGTTGACGCCCTGGGACTGGACCAGTCGGACCACCGGCTGCTGACCAGCTTGATTGACAAGTTTGAAGGCGGGCCGGTGGGGCTGGAAACCCTGGCTGCTTCGTTAAGCGAGGACTCGGACACCGTCATGGAAGTTTGGGAGCCGTACTTGCTGCAACTGGGCTTCCTGGACCGCACTCCCCGGGGGCGCGTCGCCACGCGGCGGGCCTACGCCCATTTGGGCCGCGTTTACCCCGAAGCGGTAGCCCAGGACCAGGGCCGGCTGGCGGGGTTGTAGCTCGCCGTGGCTGTTACGAGACCAAATTCTAAGTGAGGAAATGATGATTTACGAACTGCGCATCTACGAGACCGTGCCGGGCCGCCTGCCCGCTTTGAACGATCGGTTTGCCAAGCACACCTGCGGCTTCTTCAAGAAACACGGCATCCACATTGTGGGCTTCTGGACCGAAGACATCGGCACCAGCAACCAGCTGGTCTATATGCTGGGCTTTGACAGCCTGGCGGACCGGGAGAAGAAGTGGGCCGCCTTCCAGGCCGATCCTGGCTGGATTAAAGTCCGCGCCGAATCGGAAAAGGACGGCCCCATCAACGCCCGGGTCAAGAATGTAATCCTGCGGCCTACCAACTATTCCCCCATGCAGTAGGCAGGCCCTGCCAGTGGCCCTTCGAACTGGGGAGCGCGCTGGTGCGACCCTGCCAGTCCCATGCCGCTATCTGGATAGTGTATGGGCTTGCCCAAGGACTCAACACGTCACACCGGCGAAAGCCGGTGTCCAGCTACGGAGATGGTTTATTCACTCTATCTGGATTCCGGCTTGCGCCGGAATGACGGTGGGCCGGACGATATACTGCCACGAACCACCATCCTGGCCCAGGTTGCTAGCTGTGGATTCACCAGCTACAATACGCCTGTGCCTCAACCTATCAGTCCAATTTACTTGAAGCACGGCGGCGATTTGTGACTGCCACTCGTCCGCGCCCAAATTCCTCCACTTCGACTGGGGAGGCCGCCACCGCACTGGCGGTCTCAGACGGGCTGCTTCCCGCAGATACGGCGCCCCTGGAGGAGTTGTGCGCCGCCGCCGCCGCCCTGCGCGACCAGGGCAAGGGCCGCATTGTTACCTTCTCCCCCAAGGTGTTTATCCCTCTGACCCGGCTGTGCCGAGACTTCTGCGGTTACTGCACCTTCCGGCAGGACCCTGCGGCCGCCGGCCACCGCCTGTACATGACTCCTGAAGAGGTGTTGGAAGTGGCCCGGCGAGGCGAGAAGCTGGGATGCACAGAAGCCCTTTTTACCCTGGGAGAGCGGCCTGAACTGCGCTACCCGGAAGCCCGGGACTGGCTGAACCGCCGGGGATACCGCACCACCCTGGAATACGTGGCGGCCATGTGCCGGTTGGTGGCGGAAGAAACCGGCCTGCTGCCCCACGCCAACCCCGGCACCATGAGCCGCCGGGAGATGGAGAGCCTGCGTCCCTGGAACGTCTCCATGGGACTAATGCTGGAGAGTGTGAGCGAGCGCCTGCACCAGCCCGGCGGGCCGCACCAGTTGGCGCCCAGCAAACGCCCGCGCGTGCGGCTACGCACCCTGGAGATTGCGGGGGAGCTAGGCGTGCCATTCACCACCGGCATCCTTATTGGCATCGGGGAGACCCGCCCGGAACGCATTCAAGCGTTGCAAGCCATCGCAGACCTGCACCGCCGGTTCGGACACATCCAGGAGGTCATCATCCAGAACTTCCGGGCCAAGTCCGGCACAGCCATGGCCCAGTCGCCCCATGCAGGAACCAACGACGTGAGATGGACTGTGGCGATGGCCCGGCTAATCTTGGGGGCGGAGGCAAACTTGCAGGTACCCCCCAACCTCAGCGCCCTGGACTATCCCACCTACCTTTATGCCGGCATCAACGACTGGGGTGGAATCTCTCCGTTAACTATTGATTATGTAAATCCTGAAGCTCCCTGGCCCGCCATTGCTGAACTGAACAAGCGCTCGGAGGAGCAGGGATTTTCTTTGCGCCCCAGGCTGCCAGTTTACCCGGAGTTCTTGGGAGCCTCCAGCCGCCTGGTGCGAGAGCACCTGCGCGACAAACTGGCAACTCTGACCGACTCCCAGGGGTACGTGAAAGGGGGTATTGCGAGATATGCCGGGCTTGAATGAGCCGCTGACCCCACCGCAAGACCTGGAGGCCCTGGTGGGCTGTCTCAAGCCCGCTGTGGCGGATGCGTTGACCCATGCCCTGGAAGGCCGGGACATATCCGTGGAAGAAGCCATAACTCTGTTTGACGCCACTGGGCTGGAGTTCAACGCCTTGGGCATGGTGGCCGACGAGCTGCGCCGCCGCACTGTGGGCGACGTGGTGACCTTTGTGGTCAACCGCAACATCAATTTCACCAACGTTTGCATCAAGCGTTGCGGCTTCTGCGCCTTCAGCCGGGACTACCGGGAAGAAGAGGGATACTTCCTGCCTCTGGACGAGATTGTGCGCCGCGCCAAAGAGGCCTGGGACTACGGGGCCACGGAAGTGTGCGTCCAGGCGGGCCTGCCGCCCCAGATGGAGGGCGACCTCTACATCCGGCTGTGCCACGCCATCAAAGAAGCGCTGCCAGACATGCACATCCACGGTTTTTCCCCGGAGGAAGTGCTTTACGGGTCGGTGCGCTCTCGCTGCACCATTAAAGAGTACCTGCAGGGACTGAAAGCCGCCGGGGTGGGCAGCCTGCCCGGCACTTCCGCGGAGGTCCTGGACCAGGAACTGCGGGACCGCATAGCGCCGGGCCGCATAAGGGTGGACCAGTGGCTGGAGGTCATCACCACCGCCCACGAACTGGGCATACCCACTACTTCCACCGTGATGTTCGGGCACCTGGAGACCAACGCGCAGATTGCCCGGCACATCGCCCTGCTGCGGGAGGTGCAGCAACGCGCCGGGGGCTTTACTGAGTTCGTGCCCCTGAGCTTTGTCCACACGGAAGCGCCCATGTTTCTCAAGGGCCTTCAGGAAAACGTGCGCCCCGGCCCCACAGGCATGGACGTGGTAAAAGTCCATGCCATTGCCCGCATAATGCTCAACAACTGGATACCAAACATCCAAGCGTCCTGGGTCAAGGAAGGCTCCCGCATGTCCCAGCTCCTGCTCACGGTGGGCGTCAACGACCTGGGCGGCACATTGATTAACGAGAGCATTTCCACCTCCGCAGGGGCGCAGCACGGGCAGCTAATGCGTCCATCCCAATTCCGGCAGATAATTAGGGAGGCGGGGCGCATTCCCGCAGAGCGGTACACCACTTACGCCATCAAGCGGGTGTACAGCCAGTCCGATGAGGCGCTGGACCCGCTGGACCTGGTGGGCGACAACGTGGAGGAGATTTTCGGCTCCTACCATCGGTTGGTCAAGCTGGACACTTTCCGGTTTGACCACCCACGGCAGGCCGCCTCGCGGGCAGGCAGAGATGCACCCTAAGGCGCGGGGAGAGAAACCCAGTGCCCAATAAGGTCCTGGCCCTGGCCGGCGGCGTGGGCGGCGCCAAGCTGGTCCTGGGGCTTTCCCGCATACTTGGCCCTGACGAACTGGTGGCGGCGGTCAACACCGGCGACGACGAGTGCTTTCATGGGCTGCACGTTTCCCCCGACCTGGATACGGTGATGTACACTCTGGCTGGCCTGGCCAACCCTGAGACCGGCTGGGGGCTGGCCGGAGATACCTTCCATGCCCTGGGAATGCTGCGCCAGTACGGCGCTGAGACCTGGTTTAACCTGGGCGACCGGGACCTGGCAACCCACATCCGGCGCACCCAGGCCCTGCGGGAAGGAGCTACCCTGTCCCAGGCCACCGTTGAGCTTTGCCGTGCCCTGGGAGTGGGCCACCAGGTGGTCCCCATGAGCGATGACCCGGTGGCTACGGTGCTGGCCACCGACGAGGGCGAGTTGCCCATGCAGCAGTATTTTGTGCAGCGCCACGCCCAGCCCAAAGTCAAGGCGGTGCATTACCGGGGCGCGGCCCAGGCCAGCCCGTCCCCCGCCCTGGCGCGGGCGCTGGACGAGGCAGACCTGGTGGTGTTCTGCCCCTCCAACCCCTGGCTAAGCATTGGCCCTATGCTGGCGGTGCCGGGAATACGCCAGGGTCTGCTCAGCGCTCCGTGCCTTACAGTGGCTGTCAGCCCCCTGGTGGGCGGCGCGGCCCTGCGCGGTCCGGCGGCCAAGCTCATGGCCGAGCTGGGCGAGGAAGCCTCCAGCCTGGGCGTGGCGCGGCATTATCTGGGCCTTTGCGATATCCTGGTGATTGACCAACAGGATGCGGAACTGGCATCCGGCATCGCCGCCCTGGGCATTAGGCCCGTGACTGCACCCATCGTCATGAATACCGACGACGACAAGGCAGCCCTGGCCCAGCGGGTGCTGGAACTGGGAGGTCTGTAGCGTGGAACACGGACATACCGGGGTTATCGCCGTGGTGCCCATGAAGCCCCTGAGCAGCAGCAAGACCCGCCTGGCCCGCACACTGACGGACCAGGAACGGTTCGACTTGACCATTGGAATGCTGCGTTGGGTGGTGACGGCTTCCGTCAGCCAGGTGGATGCCTGCTGGGTGGTGGGCGGCGACGAGCGGGTGCGGTTGGCCACGGAAGATGCCGGCGGCGTTTGGCGGCAGGACCTGGGCAAAGACCTGAACGAGACACTGGCCCTGGCCTTTCAGCGGGTCTTTAACCAGGGGCGGGCAGGGCTGTACCTGGCCGGAGACCTGCCTTTTCTCAAGTCCGCAGACGTGCACAACATGATCCAGTCCTCCCGCCGCAACACCAACATCACCCTGGCCCCGGCCCGCAAGGACAGCGGCACCAACTCCATCCTGGTGCCCAGGGGACTGCCTTTCCAGCCCGAGCTTGGCCCCCGCAGTTTCCAGCGCCACTTGGCCCAGTCGGCGCGGCTGGGCGTTTCAGTGGCCATGTGTTACAGCCCCGGCCTGGGTTTTGACCTGGACACCTTTGACGACCTGGAGACTTACGAAAGCATGGAGCCAGGCCTGCTGGCGCGCCTGGTCCCGTCCTGGGCCGAACCTTCCTCCGGACTGCCTTCCAAGCCCCTGTTCCCGCCGGGCGGCAACCGTGAGTGAACCGCAGCCAAAGCTGGGGGTGCTGCTGCCCACCCGCGGCCTGCTGTTCCGGCTAGGCCCGCCGGAAGATGCGGAGCTGCTTTTCCGCATGGCCCGGCGCGCCGAAGCTGCAGGGCTGGACTCGGTCTGGGTAGGCGACAGTCTCACCGCCAAGCCTCGCCTGGAGCCATTCACCACTCTGGCCGCGGTGGCGGCCCAGACCCAGCGGGTGCGCCTGGGCACTGCGGTGCTGTTAATAGCCCTGCGCCACCCGGTGCTGCTGGCCCAGACCCTGGCCACCGTGGACCTGATTTCCCGGGGCCGGCTCGTAGTGGCCGCCGGAATTGGCGGGGCTTTCAACGCCGCCCAGCAACAGGAGTGGTGCAACGCCGGAGTAGTTCCCGCGCAGCGCGCCCGGCGGCTGGAAGAAATGATGCAGGTGGTCAAGGGGCTGGGTTCTGGCCGGCCCTTCACCTTTCACGGGCGGCATTTTGACCTGGATAATGTGGCGATGGAGCCTTTGCCGGTGCAACCTGGCGGGGTGCCCATTTTGCTGGCCTGCCACGGACGCTTCCGCAACCAACGCCAGTACCGCCGCGCCGCCCGCCTGGCCGACGGCGTCATGTCCATCTCCGACACACCGGAGGAGTATGCTGGCATGTTGGTACAGGTCCGCGGCCTGGCCGAGGAGCAGGGCCGGGACCCAAAGTCGCTGCAATCCGCCATGTACCTTACCGTGAACGTTGACCAGGATATCCGCCGGGCTGAGACTGAGGCTGAGGCGTACCTCATGTCTTACTATGGGGCGAATATCTGGGGCAACCGCTGGGGGCCTTTTGGCGATGCCGCCGGGGTATCGGACCGGATTGCTGAGTATGCAGCCGCAGGTGCAGAGACTATCATCGTCAGGTTCGCGGCCCAAGACCCGGAACGGCAACTGGAAATCTTCCTGGAGCGGGTGGCCCCAGCGTTTCTGACCTGAATGCACATTCCACTGGAGGTGGAACCGGTGTTTCCCATTGACTTGTCTGGCAAAAAGGGCGTCGTGCTGGGGGTGGCCAACGACCGGAGCATCGCCTGGGCAGTGACCAGGGCGCTAGCCAAAGCTGGGGCGCGCCTGGCTTTGACGTACCAGAATGACCGGCTGAAGGATCGGGTGGAACGGCTGGCTGGCACCCTGGACAGCGCCTTGTTGCTGCCCTGCGACGCCTCCGACGACGGCCAGATAGCCGCCCTGTTCCAGAAACTTGGACAGGACTTTGGGGAAGTTTCCTTCCTGGTGCACAGCATCGCCTACGCCAACCGCGAAGACCTGGCGGGGGACTTTTACCAGACCAGCCGGGAGGGTTTCCGCCTGGCCTTGGAGATTAGCGCCTATTCCTTGCTGCCTCTGGTCAAGCACGCCATCCCGCTGATGCCCAAGGGCGGCAGCATCGTCACCATGACCTTCAATGCCTCCCAGCAGGTGTATCCTGGGTACAACGTCATGGGCACGGCCAAAGCCGCCCTGGAGCAGGAAGTGCGGCAACTGGCGGGGGAACTGGGCCAGCGCAACATCCGGGTCAACGCTGTGTCGCCGGGGCCGCTGGAAACCCTGGCCGCCCGGGGCATCCACGGGTTCATGGACATGAAAAGAGTCCATGCCGAAAGGTCGCCCCTGCGCCGCAACATCACGCCGGATGAAGTGGCCAACACTGCTTTATTCTTATGCAGCGACCTTTCCAGCGGTATCACTGGGACGATTATTCCTGTGGACGCAGGCTACCACATCATGGGCGTGTAGGAGAGTTACCAGGTGGCGGTACGCATAGTCACCGACAGCTCCGCAGACTTGCCGCAGGACCTGGCCCGCCAGTGGGATATTACAGTAGTGCCCTGCAACGTGGTGCTGGGAGACCAAACTTATAAGGACGGGGTGGACCTGTTCCCCAGCGAATTTTACCGCCGCCTGGCCGCCAGTCCGCGCCTGCCCACCACCTCCCAGCCCTCCGCGGCAGATTTTCAGGCACTGTACCAGCAGCTGCTGGGCCAGGGACATCAGGTGGTGTCCATTCACTTGTCAAGCAAGCTCAGCGGCACAGTAAGCACAGCGGAACAGGCCAGAAAGTCCCTGGGCAGCGAGGCGGCGATGTCAGTGGCGGTGGTGGACTCACGGGTCACGTCCTTGAGCCTAGGGCTACTTTCGGTGGCGGCAGCCCAGCAGGCCGGGCAATCCAACTCGGCCCCGGAACTGGCAACCTGGGTGCAGGCGTTGCTGCCCCGCTGCCGCTGCTTTTTCCTGCTGGACACCCTTGAATACCTGCAAAAGGGCGGGCGCATCGGCAAGGCGCAGGCCTTTGTGGGCTCGCTGCTAAACGTAAAACCCATCCTGACCATCAGGGACGGCGAGGCCCACCCGGTGGAACGCCTGCGCAACCGGCAGCGGGCAGTGGCGCGGCTGGTGGAATTAGCCCAAGAACTGAAGCCGGTCTCTCATCTGGGAGTAGTCTACAGCACGGAGCCGGAGCAGGCCGAGGCGCTGCGCCGCGCCCTGACCGGGTTGCAGCCCGAAGAACAGATTGTTACCAGCCAGTTCGGGGCCACCCTGGGCACCTATCTGGGACCGCGCGCCCTGGGCGTGGCACTGATTCAGGGCTGATTACCCGCGCCCCGGCCATCGGGGAATAGCGCCACTGTCGCATTATTGCGGCACCACAGAGTCACCTGCCTTTCAGGATTTTTTCATTCCCGGCACTCCCACAGGGGACGCACCTGCGTGTGCGCCCTCATCAGACCTTCTGGCCACAGGGCAGACACGAAGGTCTGCCCCTACCTCCGGTGAGAATGAAGAGGTCCTGCTTGCCTTTTCCGTAGCAGCCGCCAGCCCCATGCTATACTGAATCTGCGCCTATGTCTCCCGCCGCCAATGAAATTCCTCCTGCCTGGGCTGTAACGTTCCAGAAAATTCTGGAACTGGAAGCTTCCCGTGACTACGACAACCGGGCCGTCGCCGGCGGCCTGGACCGGTTTCTGGAGCGCCAGGGGCCGGAAATGGAAACCTGGCTGGCGGACGCTGCCCTGGCCCAGGACCTGGTCAAGACTTCCTACGCCCAGCTGGCGCCGGAGCAGCGGCGGCAGTGGGCTGGCCGCTGGCTGGCGCTCATCGCTGCTGCGGGAAATCCCCCCAACCCCCCTTTGGCAAAGGGGGGCTCGGCAGACGCCTCCCGGCAATTGGGGGATGCGAGCCGTGAGTCCCCCTCTTTAGTAAAGGGGGGCCAGGAGGGATTTCCCGCGGCTCATTACCGCACTCCTCCCGCCGGACTGACTGTGGACGCGCCAGTGGACCGGCTGAAGGGGGTGGATGTAAAACTTTCCGCCAAGTTTCAGCGTCTGGGTGTGGCCACCGTGCGGGACCTGCTGTATCTGTTCCCCCGCCGCCATGAGGACTACTCCCGCACGGTGCGGATTGCCGACCTGTCTCCCGGCATGGAATGCACAGTCAGCGGCACCCTTTGGGAAGCCAGGCAGGTGTCCCAGGGACCGGGCGGCCGCCGCAAGGATACCGAGGCGGTGCTCAGTGATGAATCGGGCAACATCAAGATTGTCTGGTTCGGCCAGGGCTACTTGGCCCGCAGCCTGCGGCCCAATTCCCGCCTGTCGGTCAGCGGCAAAGTAGAAGTATTCCGGGGACAATTGGTGTTCCAGTCTCCAGAGTACGAGACCTTGTCTCCGGGCCAGCCGCCGCTGCACACAGGCCGCCTGGCGCCGGTCTACCCCCTGACCGAAGGACTAACGGGCCGCAATTTACGCCGGATCACCTGGCAGGCCATTACTAGCTGGCTGGGCGGTATCGAAGAAACCCTGCCTCCGGCCAGCCTGGCCCGCTGCCGCCTGCCGCCATTGCAGGAGGCTATTCACCAGGCCCACTACCCCGATGATTTACCCTTCTGGGAGGCCGCCCGCCGACGCCTGGCCTTTGACGAACTGCTGACTCTGCAACTGGCGGTGCTGCACCGGCGTAGGCAGCAGCGGCAGAACGTGCAGGGCATACCCATTCAGGCCAGCCAGCAGGTGCTGGAAGGATTCCTGGCATCCTTGCCTTTTGCTTTGACCAGCGCCCAGCGCCGCTGCCTGGAGGAAGTGCTGGCCGACCTGGCGCGGGGCACGCCGCCCATGAACCGGTTGCTCCAGGGCGAGGTGGGCAGCGGCAAGACGGTGGTAGCCCTGGCGGCCCTCCTGGCCGTGGCGGCAGCGGGCTACCAGGGGGCCATCATGGCCCCTACGGAGGTGTTGGCGGAGCAGCACTTTCAGACGGTGTCGCGGCTGCTGGGGGACCTGGCCCGGCCTTTGCAAAAGGAACACCTGTTCAGCGTATACCTGGAATACGTAGGCCGCCCGGTGGCGGTGGGACTGCTCACCGGCAGCACCAGGCAGGCCGCCCGGCGGGAACTGACGGAGCTGGCCGCCCAGGGCGCCCTGGACCTGGTTATTGGCACCCACGCCCTGATTCAGTCCGGGGCCGAGATGCCCCGCCTGGCCCTGGCGGTGGTGGACGAGCAGCACCGGTTTGGCGTGCTCCAGCGCTCCGCCCTGCGCCAGCGGGGCAGCGAAAATCCTCACACCCTGGTGATGTCCGCCACTCCCATACCCCGCACCTTGTCCCTGACCCTTTACGGCGACCTGGACCTGTCCACCATTGATGAGCTGCCGCCCGGCCGCCAGCAAGTATTGACCCGCTGGGTGGGGCCGGAGAAACGCGCCGCAGCCTACGGCTTTCTCCGTAAAGAGGTGCAGGCGGGAAGGCAGGGGTTTGTCATCTGTCCCCTGGTGGAGGAGTCAGAGGCCATTGAAGCCAGGGCCGCCACGGAAGAGTTCCAGCGACTGTCCCAGGAGGTGTTTCCAGACCTGCGGCTGGGCCTGCTCCACGGCAGGATGCCAGCCAAAGAAAAGGATTCGGTGATGCGCCAGTTCCGGGACGGGGAGCTGGACATCCTGGTCTCCACTCCGGTGGTGGAGGTGGGCATTGACGTGGCCAACGCCACGGTGATGCTGATTGAAGGGGCCGACCGGTTTGGCCTATCCCAGCTCCACCAGTTCCGGGGCCGGGTGGGCCGTGGCCAGCACAAGAGCTACTGCGTGCTGCTATCCGACGCCCCCTCGGAAGTGGCCCAGGAAAGGCTGGCCGCCCTGGAGCAGACCCACGACGGCTTCCGGCTGGCGGAGGTGGACCTGGAGCTACGGGGGCCGGGAGACTTCTTCGGCACCCGGCAGAGCGGCCTGCCCAGCCTGCGCATGGCCCAGCTTTCCGACCGCAGCCTGCTCTCCCAAGCCCGGCAGGAGGCGGAACTGATTATGGAGCAGGATCCGGCGCTGGAACTGCCCGAACATCGCGCACTGGCAGCTCAGGTGGCCCGTTTCCTGGACCGGGTCAGCGCGGAAGTCAGTTAGAAGGGCTCTGGGCCTTGAAGCGGTATCCCACGTTCCAGATGGTCTCCACAAAGGAGTGGTCCGGGTCCTCCACCTTGGAACGCAGCCGCCGGATGTGCACGTCCACCGTCCGCGTGCCTCCCAGGTAGTCGTAGCCCCAGACCTGGCTCAACAGGGCTTCCCGGGTGTAGACCCGGCCCGGGTTGGAGGCCAGCAACACCAGCAGCTGGAACTCCTTGTAAGTCAAAGACACCCGCCGTCCGCCAATGGTCACGTCGTACCGTTCCAGGTCAATGGACAGGTCGCCCAGCTTCAGCACTTTGGCCCCGGCGGGTCCCCGCACCCGGTGGGAGGCTTGCCGCAGCCGGGCCGTCAGCTCACCCCGGTGCATGGGACTAAGCAAAAAGTCGTCGGGGTTCAGGGCTGGATCGTAGGTGTCAACGCGCTCCCTGGGCAGCACCGCCAGCACCGGCAGTTTCAATTTGCGGCACTGGTCCACTGCCTGGCGGGCTTGGCCGGAGTCCAGGGATGCCAGATCCAAAAGCACCGCCTCGGGAGCCGGGAAGTCCCCTTCCACCTGGTCCAGCCAGGGCAGGTCTGCGCCAACCTGGTACGTCAGCCCGGCCACGTCAATCTCCGACTCAAGGACGCCGGGACGGCCTTCAGAACTGGAAAGCACGAAAAGCATGACGCTGAGAGTATAGCAGATGCCGCCAAACCAGGAATTGTTCCTGGAACCGTCACAACCCTCCTTATGAAGGGGTGGATTGCTTCAGGGGCGGGGCAGGCGCTGGCTTGATTTCTCCGGCGGCCCTTAATCGCCGCTGTCGCCCACGCCTTCGGCAAGCCGGTGGGAGGCGGAAACCTCTTCTGCTTCACCCCCGCCCTGGCGCAGGGCCAGGCGGCAAAGCAAGGGGTTCATCCATTGCAAAGCCCCTCCCAAGGCCGGATGGCCAACCAGCCGGTTAATCACCTGGCTGTGCCAATCAAAAGACTGCCCAGCCCAGCCGGTTATCTGGGCGCGCAGGCTCTGGCTTCCAGCCTGGCGGACCAGAAAGTTAATCTGCTGGTCGCTCAAGAACTCGTAAATGCGGCGCGCCGCGTAGCCCGCATCCAATTCTGCCGCCAGGAGAGCATGCCACCGAGATTGGTAGCGGCCCAGGCGGTCGGCGGAGAGGTCATCATCGGCCAGGGCATCGGCCAGGACCCCCGCCGCCAACTCTCCAGCCATCAGGGAGTAAAAGATGCCGCCGCCGGTGGTGGGCTTCACCTGCCCGGCGGCGTCTCCCGCCAGGAGGATGCGGTCCCGGTATGTGCGTTTTATGGGACGCAAAGGTATGCCCCACCGGGCGGGAGCGGTTTCCACCGCCGTTATCTTTCCTTGCTGTCCCAGACGGTGGAGAAAGCAAGACATGCGTTCCGAAGCGTTTCGCCGCGCCATCAGTCCGGCCAGGGCACGGCCCGGCAGCGTAGGCACCAGCCAGGCAAAAAAGCCAGGCGCTACCTGCTGTCCCAAATGGACCTCCACGTCCTCCAGATCCGGCGACGCCACCTCTGCCTGGACGCCGTAAACGTAGTCTGCAGCGGCGCTGAAGCCGACCTGGCGGGACAGCGGCGTGCCAAAACCTGCGGCCAGCACCACCGCGCGGGCGCGGTACTGGTCTTGGGAGGTCTGTACAGTAACCCCTTGGCCATCGGGCTGCACTTGAAGCACCCGCTGGCCCAAAAGGTAACGCGCGCTTGCATCCTGGGCCTGCCGGGCCAGGGAGGCCACGTAGCCAGCCCGGTCCACCACGCTGGCCAGGGGAAGCGGCGCCTCAAAGCGGACGCTCTGGCCATTGGGGGCCACTATTTGGGCTGACTTGGCCTGGCGCCGCACCAGGTCCGAATTTATAGGGAATTGGCGCAAGCATTCCCTGCCGACGATGCCCGTGCAAAGTTTGTCCCCCAGTTTCGTGCGCCAGTCTATGACTGTAACTGACAGGCCCCTGGAAGCCAGGACCAGGGCAGCTCCGTTGCCGGCGGGGCCAGCGCCTACTACGATGGCGTCATACAATTAGACAGACCTCTAAAGCAGGGTTGCTGCGCCACCTAAGACTGGCGGCAGCACCGGCAGATTATACTATGCCCCAGCGTGCTTAACCAGGGCCCGTATTCACTCACCTAAAATGTTACCCAAAGGGGTATGGTTCCCTCAGCTAGAAATGTTACCGAGGGAATCATGGCGAGTGAAGAGAAGATGACCGTGGATGAACGGCGCAAGTACCTGAAATTGAT
>VGZV01000003.1 GCA_016872385.1 SAR202 cluster bacterium
CAGATAGACCAAGAACTCCAGAGGCTGTGGGACATGGCTGACACTCAGCCCAGCAAGGGACGTTCGGTAACAGTTTCATCTGAGGCAACCAAGTCCCTTCGGTAACAGTTTCTATTGACGCAACACGGGGCTTTTGGCGGTGGGCACAGGGCAATCGCATTCTCGGCTACTCGTTGGTCGAGTAGTCCCGACACTGTCGGGACGTATCGAGACCACATGTCGTACTGATTTCGATACGTCCCGATGAAATCGGGACTACTCAATCAGCGGTGCCCCTACAGATGGATGGAACGCACGATTGCCCTGGCGGCGGGCAGCGAGTAGTGTATCAGTTTGCTTAAGGACTCAACTCGTCGCACCCCGACTTGTCGGGGCGCCCAGATAGGGACATGGCTGAAACGCACCACTGGGTTCCGGCTTGCGCCGGAACGACGAAGGGCTAATTGATACACTACCTGGGCAGCGGATCAGGTTGCCTGGATTTCTAATCGTCACACCAGCCAATGCCCGGTGTCCAGGAACAGGCATGGCCGCCGGTGCGCCATGCAGTTCGCAGTTCAGAGACGATGCTTTTCTGACTAGCTAGGCACAGAGGGCCGTCACGCAGCGTCAGCGCCATGATACAATGACACAGGCCACTATCTGACAAGCAGTCACTGATGCTTGCGTCTTTCCCGCATCGTCTGCAATCCGCACCATTTGGATGTACATGCAAGGCAGTGACTTCTGAACTTGAGTCTGTATGGTTTCCAGCGCCGCCGATGACTGGGGTGGGCGAGAGTTGCGCAATCTGCGGGAGGAAAACGACCGCCTGCGCCATCGCCTTGCCCTGCTCAGCCGCCTTAGTGTCCGTATCACCGCCAGCCTGGACCTGGACACGGCGTTACATCAGGTCGTAGAGGCTGCCTGCGCCCTGACCGGCGCCCGCTACGGCGCCCTGGGTATGTTTGATTCCGCTGGCCGGGTCCGGCAATTCATCACCCACGGCGTCACGCCCCAGGAGCGGGAGCGCATTGGCGGCCTGCCCCAGGGCCTGGGGCTCATTGGCCTGCTCCAGCAGCTTCAGCAGCCTCTGCGTTTGTCGGATATCTCCCAGCACCCCCGCTCGGTGGGTTTTCCCCCCAACCACCCGTTTATGAAGACATTTCTAGGGGTGCCCCTGCGCCACGGCGCTGAAGGTTTGGGGAATATCTACCTCACTGAGAAGTCTGGGGGCGATGAGTTTACCCATGAGGATGAGAGCCTCCTGGTGTTGTTTGCATCCCAGGCGGCAATGGCCATTTGGAATGCCCGGCTCCATCAAGAGGCCCAGCAGGTCAGGCTTGGCCTGGAGACGCTCATGGAGACCTCTCCGGTGGGCGTTTTTGTGGTGGACTCCAAGGGAGTGGTGCAGCTAATCAACCGGGAAGCCCAGCGGCTGCTGGGCATTGCCCACCAGGCAGGCTACAGCCTTACGTGGTACGAACAGGCCGCCAGTTACCTGCGCCCGGACGGGCGGGTCTATGAGATTGATGACCTGCCTTTGCAGCGGGCTTTATACCGTGGTGAGACCGTGCGGGCGGAAGAAGTTCGGTTTCAATTCGCCGACGGGCACGTCATTCCCACTTTGGTCAATGCCTCTCCCATTTACGGCAGCAATGGGGAAGTTGACCGGGCCATTGCAGTCATCCAGGATATTTCCCCCTTGGAGGAAATCGAGAAGCTGCGCAACGATTTCCTGGGCATGGTCAGCCACGAGTTGAAGACTCCTCTCACTGCCATCAAAGGCTCAGCCGCCACTGTGTTGGGCAGCCGCCGCCCCCTCAGCGACATGGAGTCGCGGGAACTGTTCCAGATTATTGATGAGCAATCGGACCGGTTGCGGGACCTGGTGGACAATCTTCTGGACATGACCCGTATTGAAGCAGGTTCCCTGGCAGTCAGCCCGGAGCCTCTCGATTTGCCGCCGGTGGTGGAGCAAGCCAGGGCCAGTTTTGCCCGCGGGGGCGGCAGCCAGGAAGTCCAGATTAAGGCCTCCGATGGGTTCCCCCAAGTTAGCGGCGACCGCAGCCGTGTGGAGCAAGTGCTGATCAATCTGCTGAGCAATGCCGGTAAGTTTTCCCCTGCATCGGCGGTAATCTTTGTGGAGTTGGAACACCGGGATGGGCAAGCGATTGTCCATGTGCGGGACCAGGGCCGGGGTATCCCGCCGGATAAGCTGCCGCACCTGTTTCGCAAGTTCTCCCAGGTGCACGACGACAATAAGTACCGGCTGTCTGGCAGCGGCCTGGGGCTGGCGATTTGCAAAGGGATTGTGGAAGCCCACGGCGGGCGAATCTGGGCAGAAAGCCCGGGGGAAGGCCAGGGGGCCGTGTTTACCTTTACCCTTCCCGTGGCGGTTCCGCTTGAGCCAGCCTTAGGCAATGGTGATGATCTTGCTCCGGCGCTGGTGGACACTACACGCCGCGCCCAGCATTTGGGCCGGGTGCACCGCGCTGGGGAGCGCACCCGGGTGCTGGCGGTGGATGATGAGCCGCAGACCCTGCGTTACTTGCAGCGCGCCCTGGAGGATGCGGGCTACCAGGCGATTGTCACCTCTGACCCAGCCCAGGTGGTGCGCCTGACGGAACTGGAAGAACCAGACCTGGTGCTGTTGGACCTGGTGCTGCCGGGGGTCAGCGGCTTTGATTTGATGGCCCGGATTCGCGAATTTTCCGGCGTTCCCATCATCTTCTTGTCAGCCCGGGACCAGAGCGACAATGCAGTCCGTGCCCTGAAAATGGGGGCCGATGATTACATCACCAAGCCCTTTGCGCCTTCGGAGTTGCTGGCCCGTATGGAGGCGTCCTTGCGACGCCGGCTGCTGCCCGACCGGGTGGAAGTGCAGCCCGCCTTTGTTCTGGGGGATTTGACCGTAAACTTTGTCCAGCGGCAAGTGGTCCTGGGCGGCCAGCCGGTGGCCCTGTCGGCCACCGAGTACAAGCTGTTGTACGAACTGGCCACCCATGCGGGACTGGTGCTGACCCATGCCCAACTGCTTCAGCGGGTCTGGGGTCCAGAATACTCCGGCGAGGCCGAGCTGGTGCGTTCCTTCATCCGTAACTTGCGCCGCAAGCTGGGCGACGATGCGCGCAACCCGCGCTACATATTTACTGAACCCCAGGTGGGCTACCGCATACCCAAGCCCTAATCACCCTCCGCCGCCGCCGCCCCCCTCAGCCCGGTGCGGTACGGTACTGGCAGCGGTTTGCTGGCCGCCGCCGTTGCTGCCCCCGCCCCGGCGGAACAGCCCTCCTGCCTGCCACGGAGTGCCCAGCATGGGCAGCAGCCACCGGTCCAGGCCCCACCACCCCGCGGTTTTCCACGCCATTATCAGCAACATGCTGATGGCAAACATCACCGGGTTGGTGCTGGCCGTGCCTGCCATCATGAAGTTCCAGTTCATGAACGCGCCGGCAAAGGCGGAGATGCCCACCAGCGCTCCGGCCACCAGGGCAACGCCTATCACCACCTCGCTAACCGCCACCAGCTTGGCAAACCATACGTAGTGCCCCCCTTCCAGCAGCGCCTCAATAAAGCCCCGGTACCAGTCGTAGGTAATTGGCGGCCGGGCAGGCGCATCGGGCACTGCCACTGCCCGTGTCCAGAAACCCTTCACGGCTTCGCCCGTTGCCATCCACCTGGGGTCGGTTACTTTGTGCCATCCCGCCTGAATCCATTCATATCCCAAATACACCCGCACCACCAGCCAGACCCATGACCACGTGGGATCGCCAAACAAACGGCGCGCCAGTGGCGGGTCCCTAAACTCCTCCGGCGGAGTCAGGTTGCCTCCCAGCCTGGATAACCAGCCCATAGTTCACCTCCTGAGCGGATAAAAACTATTTTAGCGTGGCCAGGTCAATATTCTATGACCTGTTTCTACGTATTTGTGAAAGTTACATGAAGAACGGTGACGCCTTGGCTGGGTGCCGCTGCCTAGGCAACCGCGACTCATAGCGCGTCTAGAAAGCGCCTTGCTCAACCGGCGCCCACTCTGGGCGCGTTGAATGGTGAGCGGTTTTTCTCCGCGCGTGGTGAGCCTGCCGCGTCGGCAGCTACTAACCTGTCCAGGCGCCCTCTGGCTCTGTTGAAAACAGCGGGGGTGCAGGGGGCGTAGCCCCCGCCAGGGTGTGGGGTGTCCCCAGAAATGCCCTCTTTCTTCCCCTCTCCCGCACAGCGGGCTTTGCCTTAAAACACCTGCGCCTGACTGCAACTTTCGTCCTGAGCGAAGCTAAGGATCTGAAATGCAAGTTGCATAGGCGCCTATCGTAGATTATTACCCAGTTTTCTAGATTCTTCGTCGTCCCGATGTCATCGGGACTTCTCAGAATGACACTTTTGAGGCAAGGCCTGCTTTGCGGGAGAGGGGCCAGAGGGGGTGAGGGCTAAACAAGCGTGTGTGGAGGAGCGCTTTGCCTATTCAGGTGGTTGATTTCAACAGAGCCACACCCTCTCAAAGCTTGTGGGAGAAATCGTCGAGTGGCTCATCTCGATTGACTCTAGACTAGCGTGGACTTCTTGAACACCTTTCCCCAGGCATCTTCACGGTTCCTTCACAGGACTGGCTTACCCTTTTCACGGCGGCAACATGCCAGATGCCTATGCTGGTGCCATTGTAGCGTGAGGAGGTAAGGGATATGGCTAAAGACAATGGCGGCAAGGTGGCGGTCCAGCGCAAGGGCGGGAAAGAGGCGGCGGTAAGGCCCCATGAGCTTGACCGGTTCTTTGACCGGGCAATGCGGAACTTTGGCATGGAGTCCTGGCGGCCCATGATGCACCGTCATTTCTTCCCCTTCTCTCAGCGCGCAGAGCAGTGGTTCCCAGACGTGGACATCCTGGAGAAGAATGGCCAGATTGTGGTCAAGGCGGATTTGCCGGGCATGAAGCGGGAGGATATTGAAGTGGCAGTGGAGGGCGACATGCTGGCGATCCGGGGCCATCGCAAGGAAGAGAAAGAGGTTAAAGAGGAAAACTATTACTGCTCCGAACGGGCCTCCGGGGAATTTTACCGGGCTTTCACCCTTCCGGAGGGGATGGATCCTGATGCAATCCAGGCGACCTATGAAGACGGCGTGCTGGAGATCAAGATGCCCCGGCCTGTCCCGTCTGTCAGCAAAAAGCTCAAAGTAGCAGTTAAGTAAGTATGTCTGTCTGTGTGTGGGGTGGCGGGGTGGCGCCAGGGGCGAGACTTCTCTCGCCCCTGGCGCAGGTTAACCGGCCAAAAAATGGAATGCCAGCATGTCCTGGGCAAGTGAGGGCTTACATCTTCGGAACCGTTATCCACAGGTAATCTTATGTCCGACAGAATAATTCAGAGCCAGACTCCGCAGGTGTTAGTAGTGGAGGATGACCGTGGCGTGACGCGGATGCTGGGGTTTGCCTTGCGGGAGGCAGGATTCCAGGTGCTGCTGGCGGCCAGCGGGCAGGAGGCTCTCTTTTTGTTGGAGTCCCGCCCCATGGATGCGGTGGTGCTGGACCTGGGCTTGCCCGATGGCCAGGGAGGGGTGGTGCTGGACTGGCTGCGGCGGCATCAGGAGAGCAATGGAGGCCCGCCGTGGGTGGTGATGTCTGCCCTGGACCGGCATGAGGCCACCCAGCGTTATGGCCCCATTGGGGGACGGTTCTTAGCCAAGCCCTTTGATCCGTGGGAGTTGGCGCGCCTGCTTAATTCGATACTAGGATTGTAATAAACTGGGTAATCCGGTTTTGAGTTAGAAGGTTGAAAACATGTTCTGGCTTAAAAGTTGCCCCAAATGTACCAACGGGGATCTCTATGAGAGCCGGGATTCCTTTGGCAGTTACGTTGCTTGCCTCCAGTGCGGCTATTACCTGACCCAGGCCGAGGAAGTGGTGCTGCGTTACGTCAGCCGCCTGGCGCGGCAATCTGCGGCTGCTGGCGGACACCAGGGCGGGAGCGAGAAAGTGAGCCATACCGCGCCGGCACTGGGGACATCCGGGGCATCGGCGTAGTATCCTATTTATGTGGCAACCCATTCCCAGGAAGAGCTTATGATGGAACAAGTTGTTGGCATTCGGTTCAGAAAGTCAGAACCGTTGGCATATGTGAATGCGGGAGATGCGCAGTTGCATCTCCATGACTATGTAGTAGTGCAGACGGACCAGGGCCAGGAGTTGGGCCAGGTGGCCCGGGAGCCGCAGTCCCTGGTTTCGGTTCAACCAGAGCAGGTTTTGCCCTTGCTGGTGCGAAAGGCAGCCCGCTCCGACTTGCAGCGCCGTGAAGAGTTACTGGAATCCGAAGAGCGGGCGCTGCGCCTGGCCCGGAATAAGGCCGGACAATTAAGTCTGAAAATGAAGATTGTGGACGCCCACTACACCCTGGATGCGGCGCGGGTGACCATCACCTTTGGCGCAGAAGGGCGGGTGGACTTCCGCCCGTTGCTGCAAGAACTGGGCGCTGCTCTGCGGTGCCGGGTTAACTTGCGCCAGGTGGGTGAGCGGGAGGTGGCGCGTCTGGCTGGGGGTGTGGGCCGCTGTGGGCGCACCCTTTGCTGCACCACTTGGATGACCAAGTTTGACGCGGTAGGCGTGCGCATGGCCAAAGAGCAGGAGCTGCCCATCAGCGCCGAGGGGCTAGCCGGTGGCTGCGGCCGTCTCCGTTGCTGCCTCCGTTTTGAATATGAGCAGTACCGGCGGGTCAACCAGTCTTTGCCCCGCATTGGGGAAGAAGTGGACACACCGCAGGGGCCGGGCAAGGTTATTGTGGGCCACCGGCTCAAGGAAACGGTGTCGGTCCACTATTCCAATGACACGGTGCTGGACTGGCCCCTGGCTGAAATCAGCCGTTACAGTGCATCCAATAGCTGAACACATTAGGCGTCTCATCATTTGGGCAAGTTCGGATGCGTGGAGGGTTCATGGCCATACAAGACCAGCCAGCAGAGATTGAAGTCACGGTGCGGGGAGTGGAAGGTGACACCGCCATTACCGCGTATGCCCAGCAGCGCCTGGAACGCATAATTCGTTCACTTCCCAACCTGCGTTCCGCAAGGGTGGAGGTCGTCTTCGAGCACACCAGGCCGGTAGACCAGCGCTATGATGTCCAGGTGACCCTGGCCGCCAACGGCACGCAAATTCGCGTGGAAGACCGGGGCCGCCAGCCCAACGCCACCATTGACCGGGTCCACGACCTGCTGGAGCGGCGAATCCGGGACTGGAAGGGCCGCGTTTACTACAGCCGCCGCAGGGAACGCGCCGCGTACAAGGAGGCCGTGGCTACTGAGACCGCGCGGCTCCTGCCCGAAGACAAGTCCGCCCTTATTGTGCGGGTCAAGGGCCACGAGACCAAGCCCATGTCTCCGGAAGAGGCGGTGGAAGCCATGGAGTTGCTGGGCCACGACTTTTTCTTCTTCCTCAACGGCGAGACTGGAATCCACAACGTGGTTTACCGCCGACGGGAAGGCGGCTACGGGCTGATTGAGCCGGCCGCTGCTGGCGCGCCGGGTTAGCCGCTGCCCTCTGCTGGGAGGTCGCCATGATTATTGGCGTGCCCAAGGAGATTAAGGACCACGAGTACCGGGTGGCGCTCACGCCCCGGGGCGCGGCGCGGTTAGTGCATGAGGGGCACCGGGTGCTGGTGCAAAGCTCTGCTGGCGCGAGCAGCGGCTTTGCCGATAGAGAGTACCAGGCCGCCGGTGCGGTGCTGCTGGATACTCCCGCCCAGTTGTTTGCCCAAGCTCAACTGGTGGTCAAAGTAAAAGAGCCCCTGGGGCCGGAACTGGACTTGCTGCGCCCTGGACTCACGCTGTTCACTTATCTGCACCTGGCCGCTGCTCCAGAGGCGGCCCATGCTCTTTTGAAACATAAGGTTACAGGCATCGCCTATGAAACGGTGGAACTGCCCGGAGGCGATTTGCCGCTGCTTACCCCAATGAGCGAGGTAGCAGGCCGGTTAGCCGTTCAAATCGGCGCCCATTATTTGGAGAAGGCCCAGGGCGGTGCTGGCGTCCTTTTGGGAGGAGTGCCGGGGGTGCTCCCCGGTCGAGTGGTGGTGCTGGGCGCTGGAACGGTGGGCAGCCATGCCGCCGCCGTGGCCCTGGGCATGGGCGCCACCGTGACGCTGATTAACCGTGGTGTGGCAAGCTTGCGCCGTCTTAGTCAGGTGCTGCACGGCAGCCTGGAGACTCTGGTAGCTACTCCTGAGGCCATTGGCCCGGCAGTAAAATCCGCTGACCTGGTGGTGGGGGCAGTCCTGGTTCCGGGGTGCAGGGCGCCGGTGCTGGTGACCCGGCAAATGGTAAAGGCCATGCGCCCAGGCTCGGTTATTGTGGACGTATCGGTGGACCAGGGCGGGTGTGTGGAGACGGCGCGGCCCACCAGCCACAGCAACCCGGTTTACGTTGCAGAAGGGGTCATCCACTACTGTGTGCCCAACATGCCGGGCGCGGTGCCCCGAACTTCCACCCAGGCTTTGTGCAATGCCACCCTGCCCTACATTGCCAACATGGCGCGCTACGGCGTGGCGGAAAGTCTGCGCTGGGATCCGGCACTGGCCAAGGGGCTGAACACATGGGACGGGAGCCTGACCCACAGGATGGCCGCGGAAGCGCTGGGGCTGCCGGCTATTTCCCTGGAGCAAGCCCTCAGCGACAGGGCATAAAAAAGCCGAGCCAACCTTGTTACGGGCTGGTCGGTGCGCCCTGCGGCGTTGCTGCCCCGGCTCGGCTTTGCCCCCAGAACCTACCTGTTTCGGTTCTCGCTGGGGTTTTCGGGCAGGACTGCCGCGGGGGGAATCCCCCTTTCTTTTCCACTAATATTATACCATATTGGGTTCCAGATTGCCTGGAATGTTCGTCTTGGGTAGTGTATCCAATTAGCCCTTCGTCGTTCCGGCGCAAGCCGGAACTCAGTGGTGCGTTTCAGCCATGTCCCTAATCTGGGCACACCGACAAGTCGGGGTGCGACGAGTTGAGTCCTTAAGCAAACTGATACACTACTTCGTCTTGGGTAGTGGTTCAGTTTGCGGTGACGGCAGGAAAGAGGTCTATCCGTCACGCCGGCGAAAGCTGTGTCCAGGTATGGGTGAGGCCAAGGCGTGCTTTACTGGATTCCGGCGCAAGCCGGAATAACGAAAAGCTGCTGAGCATGGGCACAAGAGTAGGAGCGGCGCATGCGCCGCCCCAAGGAAGGTTAAGGAGCAGATTAGATTTCTGTACAAGGGTCTGTAAATAGCCCCCACCGCCCAGCAGGGCAAATTGACGGGCTGCAGGCTTGTCTGTAGCATTGCGCTCACAGCCAAGGTCCATTGGCCGTTCATATACTATTCACGGCGCAGACCCGCATTATCACGCTGCTTTGACACGCCGCCGCCAAGATAATGTTGGAATTGTCCCCGGAGTTCCCGGACTGAAGCTAAAGTGCAAATTCGTCTTTCAGGAGTGCATTTATGCAGACATCTGGACCAGTCAAGGCTAGTGCCGAGGCCTTGCGCGGCTTGATTCCGCTGGCCCGGTCTCCCCAGCAATTTCTGAGCGTTTACATGCAGGTCCCCGCCAACGACGATACCATGAACGGCCTGCGTTTGCGTCTGGCCTCCCGGTTGGAAAACCTTGCTCAGGAGTTGGCTGGCACACCTCTGGCCAAGGCCTTCACCGAAGAACGTCGTGCACTGGAAGGTTTCGTCAAGTCCGTGCGGCCCGGCGGCTCCAGCCTGGCCATCATCAGTTCCAAGGAAGCGGGGGTGTGGAGCGCGATGTGGCTGCCCAACTCGGCGGAGGACCACGTCCGGTTTGGCCGGGGAGCCTATATATTGCCCCTGGTGGATGCGCTGGACGAGTGGGAGCCGGTGGGTCTGGTGGAAGTGCATAAGGACAAGGCGCGCATCCTGGTGCTGGAGGCAGACCGGGTTTCCGAATCCCACCACTTTGAGGCCGACGTACCTGGCAAGAATCGGGTGGGCGGTGGCGCCGGGGCCAGGTATCGTCCTGGGAGCATCGGGGCTGAAGCCCAGCATTCCGCGGGGGGTGGGGCGGCTGCGCGGTATGAGCGGCATGTCCAGACCCACGTGGACCAGCACCTTAAAGAGGTGGCCCACGAACTGGATGAAACAGTCCGGCGCACCAATCTGCGGCGCATTTTTGTCGCTGGCGCCGTAGAGTCACGGACCCAGTTCAGGACGCACCTGAACCATGAACTGGCCGCCAAGCTTATGGGAGACTTGCCGGTCAACCCCCGGGGTGGGGACGCGGCCTTGATTGGCCAGTTGTCCCAGGCCTCCCGCCAGGCTGAGCGGGACCAGGAACTGGCCCTGATCCAGGAGATTGTGACCAGGGCTGAGAAAAATCAGGGTGCGGTGGCGGGTATTGCGCCAACGCTGGCGGCCCTCCAAGACCGTCAGGTCAGGACCCTGGTGCTGGCCCCAGAGACCAGCCAAGAGGGACGCCAGTGCCCTGCCTGCGAACGGTTGCTTCCCCCGGAAGACATTGTCTGCCCGCGCTGTGACGCCAAGACTCGGCGGGTGAACTTGTGGGAGGAGCTTCCTGCGGCGGCGATGTCCCTGGATGTGGCTCTGGAGTTGGTGCACGGACAGGCCGCCTCCGACTTGTGGGCCTACGAGGGAATTGGCGGCTTGTTGAAGCCGCCTGCCGCCCATTAAGTCGGTGGCTTTCATGCCGGTCTATCTTGTACATAAGGTTCAACGCTAGCGCCGTGGGGTTGCTGCTGGGGCCAATACTGGCCCTGGCAGTAGCCCTAACGCCTTTTCCTGGCTTGGCGCCCCAGGCTCATGCTCTGGCCGCAATTTTATGCCTGGTGGTGGTCTTCTGGGTTACTGAAGCCCTGCCGCTGCCGGTCACCGCGCTGCTGGGCGTGGCGGTGGCCGTCCTGCTGGGCGTGGCCGATTCCTCGGTGGCTCTATCCTCACTGGGCAGCGAGGTGGTCTTCCTTTTCATCGGCAGCTTCATGCTAGCCCAGGCCATGTCGGTACATGGGCTGGACCGGCGGCTGGCGTACGCGCTGCTCTCCCTCCCTGGCGCCCAGCGCAGCCCGCTGCTCATGCTGCTGCTTCTGGGAGTGACGGCGGCGGGCCTTTCCATGTGGGTCAGCAATACGGCCGCCACTGCCATGCTCTTGCCAATTGCCCTGGCCATTGGCCGCCACAGCCTTGGGGAGCAGTCTGAACCTGCTGCGGCGCGGTACACTTTGGCGCTCTTGTTCACATTGGCCTATTCTGCATCCATTGGGGGACTGGCTACCCCTGTGGGCACCCCGCCCAACTTGATTGGCATTGGCCTGATTCACACGATATTGGGCCAGGACATCACCTTCTTCCAGTGGATGCAGATGGCGCTGCCCCTAACGCTGTTGATGTTCGTGGGAGCCTTTGGATTATTGGTGTGCCTATACCGGCCACCCCTTTGGCAGGCCGCCCGCCAGGAGGGATATTTCGAGTCACAGCGCGCCGCCCTGGGGCCGGTCACGGCGGGGGAACGCAATGTCGCAGTGGCCTTTGGCGTCGCGGTGGTCTTGTGGCTCCTGCCCGGTGCGGCGGCCCTGGCGCTGGGCCAGGACTCTGCCTTTTACCAGGAGTTGCAGCAGCGGCTGCCCGAGGGCGTGGTGGCGTTGGCCGCAGCCCTGCTATTGTTCCTGCTTCCCATAAGCTGGAAGCCGCGGCGGGCTACCCTTACCTGGGAGCAGGCGGTGGTTATTGACTGGGGCACGGTGCTGCTCTTTGCCGGGGGCATTGCCCTGGGCCGCATGATGTTGGATACGTCCCTGGCTGGTTCCCTGGGCACTGCCTTGGTGGCGGGCACCGGCCTTACAGGCGAAAGCGGCATTATAGCTGGGGCAGTGGGTGGGGCGGTGTTGGTCAGCGAGGCGGCTTCCAACACCGCTTCGGCCAACATTGTCATTCCGGTGATGACGTCCATCGCCAAATCGGCAGGAATAAATGAGCTGCTTCCTGCCTTGGGAGCCACCCTGGGCGCCAGCTTTGGGTTTATGCTTCCAGTGTCCACGCCGCCCAACGCCCTGATTTACGGCACGCGGCAGGTGCCCATTTGGCACATGGTCCGCAATGGCGTGCTGCTGGACCTGGCGGGCGGCGTCATTCTGTGGGCCTATCTAGTTTACCTGGCTCCGGCTTGGGCCAGGTGAAGGGCCGGATTCCCTCAGAGCGCCTAACAAAATGAAGGACGTCATTCTGAGGAGTCCCGATGGCGTCGGGACGACGCAGAATCTGGGGTGGGGCAAACGCCCACCACCCCAGACCCTTCGTCCTTCAGCCGAAGGACTCAGGGTGACAGCTTCGGCATTTTCTTAGGGTTTCTAAGGAACTGCTCCGCCAGGCTGCAAATCCGCTCCAGCCCCTGCCGGGAAGGAATGTGCCGTCCCTCCAGAGTTTCCACAGCGGCCAGGTTGGGGAGCACGCGCCGGGCCGCTGGCGCCAGGCGCTGTTGCGGAAAGAAGAAGTCCTCTTGGGCCATTATCAGCAGTGTTGGCGCGGTGAACCGGGCCAGTTGTTCTTTGTGAAAGGGACCGGGCGGCATCACCCACCACTTGACGTGCCTGATGGTGGCATCGAACAGTTCCAGCAGTTGCGGCTCTGGTTCGGCTGCCAGCCTCTTGATGGTGGATAGCAGCAAGGCACGGCAGGGCCACAGCCGGTGCAACGTCCAAGGCAGGGCCAATTTTAGGGCCAAGGAAAGGATATTGGGAGTGATGACGCCTGCCGGAGTCACCAGCACGGCCCGCGCGATTCGTTCCGGCGCATATACGGCGGTGTCCATCAGGACGCTGGCCCCAAAGGACATGCTCAGGAACGAAGCTGTTTCCAGTCCCAGACCGTCCATAGCCTGGGCCACCCAGTGTCCGTAGTGGTGGCCTTGCCGCGGGGGACGGGTCTGGGCGCTCCAGCCGGGCTGGCCGATGGTGTCCAGGGCGTAAACCCGGTGGGACACAGCCAGTGGGTACAACAGCAGCAGAGTACGGGCTGCTCCCACGTGAATGCCGGACAGCAGCACCAGGGGCGCTCCACCCGCTGGCCCGGCAGTCAACACCCTGGTGGAGCCGTAGGAAGTGTCCACCATCTGGGACTGGCAGGGAGCTGGCAGTGCGGCCAGGAACTTCTCGTGCAAGGCCAGCACCTGCTCGCGCCCTGCTGGGCTGCGGTAGATGGACTTCTGGGACAAGGGTTGTGGTGCGACGAGCTTTACTCCTGGGTATGGCTTGGGAACAAGGATCCCGCGCCCCATTGGTGGGGACTGCAGGAGACTTGGCAGTTAGTGAACGTCTGAAAGCCTGTGCCAAAAGTGACTGCTCATGGTTCGACAAGCTCACCACGAGCGGAGCAAAAACCGCTCTCCCGGCCCAGTCGAAGGGTGAGCATGGAAGTATCAACAACCCCTAACAAAATGCCGAGGCTGTCACCCTGAGTCCTTCGGCTGAAGGACGAAGGGTCTGGAGTGATGGGCGTTTGCCCCACCCCAGATTCTTCGTCGTCCCGATGTCATCGGGACTCCTCAGAATGACATCCTTCATTTTGTTGTTAGGCACTCTTAGAATGTGTCTAAAAAGTGCTGTGCACTACCAGCGCTCACCCTTCGACAAGCTCAGCTCAGGGTGAGCGTCCTTCGGCTGAAGGACCGCTCGTGGTGAGCCTGTCGAACCACGAGCGCCTAGCCTTATTAGACACCCTCTCAGAGCTATCCTAAAAACTCACCGCTGAGTACGCGGAGACCATGAGATAAAAGGAATCCGGTGCAAACTCTCCGCATTCTTTGCGCTCTCTGCGATTATTAGGGATAGGCGCTCAATGCCAGCCCCCACACCGGCAAAACTTGGCACACAAGGCAAGGCCCTGGCCCGAAGGCTGGCAGTTGCCCCCGTCAGCTGAGGCCTTCGGGCCGGATAATCATCACCGGCGCAATGCGCTGCCCCACCATCTTGGCGGCATGGCTGCCCAGCACCACCCGCGACATGCCAGTGCGGCCGTGGCTCGCCATCGCGATCATGTCCACGTTGCGCTGCCTGGCAAACTTGGCTAGCTCGGCATCCACGTCGTCACCCACCAGGGCTACCAGCTCCGGCTTAATAGGGGCAAATTTGCCTGCCAAGGTGCGGAGATAGTCCCGCGCCGTTTGGGCAACCCGGTCCAAGGCCTGACCAAAAGATTCTGCCATTGGGGGTGGAGTCACCGGTCCGGCATCGGGCAAATGCACCCCTTCCGGAGTGTATTCGGCGCGCACCGCCTCCGCCGCCATTTCTGCGCCGCCGCTCTGGGTGCTGCGCACTTGGGAAAGCTCCACAACCTGGACCAGAAACACCTCCGCCTTGGCGTCTTTGGCCAGCTTGGCTGCAGGTCCAATGACTGCCTCCGCAAACTTGGATCCATCCAAGGCCACCATAATTTTCATGGTCCAGCCTCCTCAATTCAGGTCTTGCTTAAACCTGCCCTGGCGTACTGGCGGGCAAGCTCCATGATGGTATTACTATTACCCGGCGGCGGACGGACGGACCACCAACACCGGGCCTCCGGAGTTCCGCACTACCCGGTCCGCCACGCTGCCCAGCACCCACCGCCCCACTCCGGAACGCCCGTGGGTAGTCATCACCACCAGGCTGTTAACCGTGGCCTGGGCCAGGTCCAGGATGGCTCCTGCCGCATCGCCGCGGCCCACCCGTGTGCCTGCCACGGAGACCCCCTCGTTCTTGAGGCGGGCCGACACCTGGTCCAGGTATTCCGTTGCTGTATCCTCTTCCGCCTGGAGCAATTCTTCGTAGGCGGCAGAGGGGTAGTCCATCATCCCCAGGTAGTAGCCGGTGGTGGGCACTACCCGCACCAGCGTAACCTTTGCCCCCAGGGCCTTGGCCATTGCGGTGACATGGGGCAGGGCCTGTTCAGCAATGTCTGACCCGTCTACTGGGGCAATAATATTCTCGATGCGGGCCTCCGCTCCGGGCGCCAACCCATCCCTGGGGCGGATAATCAACAATGGGTTACTGGTGGCGTGCAGCACCTTGTCCGTTACACTGCCCATGACCCACCGGGTAATACCGGAACGTCCGTGGGTGGACATGGCGATTAGCGTGTCCGGCTGGCGTTCCGCCTGGGAAACAATCAGGTCAGCGGCACTGCCTTCCTGCACCGCCTGGGACGTGCGCAGCCCTGCCCTGGTGAGCGGGCTGGCCAGACCTTCCAGGTACTTCTTGGCCTGGCTTTGCAGCCCGGCAGAAATCTCGTGGGGGTACTTTCCCCGGAGAATGTCACCCACATTTTCGGGCACGGGTTCAGTAACCCGCAGCAAGTCAACCGTTGCTTTCAAGCCCTTGCCCAGCAGCCGGGCGTAAGGAACCACCTGCTCGGCCAACTCCGAGCCGTCCAGGGGCACCAGAATATGCCGGTACATGGTCAAGACCTCCACCATCACTTAGTGCCAGATTTCAGCGCATGTGCGCCCGGGTTTTCCGAAACTCGAACTTGGGGCACCGGTTGCCGGGGTTTGGCTCCGTGACAAACTGCAACTGAAGCGTGCAGCCTGTGCCATCGTAATTCACGCAGTTGCCGCAGGCCTTGAGCAGGTAGCCGCAGCGGGCGCAGTGGTGCTGAGCGTTAAAGCTGTCCCGGTAGGTGCGGCGTCCGCAGTGGTGGCAGTGGTAAGCCAGCGGCCCTTGCAAGTATGACGGAGCTGCGGTAGTGATGTTAGATGGCGTGAGGAGCACCGGCACGGGAGAGCTGTGCAGCACCTGGTCCGCCACGCTGCCCAGCACGGCGCGGGCCAGCCCAGTGCGGCCGTGAGAGGACATGACCACCACATCCGCCTGAACGCGCTCAATTTCCTGAACAATTCCCTCCGCCGGGTGGCCCGTGCGAATTTCATGCATAACCGCCACTCCGGCGGCCGCCAGGTTAGGCAGCAGAGTCTTCAAATAGGCCAGGGTCTCCCGGCGCTGCTGCGTTATGATTCCGGCGGTGGCCGCGCCTTCTGACGTGGAGGCCGGGGGGTGCTCCACATACAATATGGTGACCTGGGCGCCGGGAGTCCGGGCCAGCACTTCCACGTGGGGCAACGCCTGTTCCGCCAGGGGTGAGCCGTCCACCGGCGCAAGAATGCGCTTAATCTGGGCGGGCTGCCGCAGGGGTACGTCGGAGGCGCGCACCAGGAAAAGGGGTAAATCCGCGCCCCGCAGCAGTTTCTCCGCCACACTGCCCATGCTCCACCGGTCGAATCCCGACCGCCCGTGGGTGCACAGCACCATCAGGTCTATGTCGCTATCCTCGGCAGTCCTGAGGATGACCCCAGGCACTCCGGCGATGGGCGCCCGCACCGCAATCACATTGATGTTGGGGGCCGTAAAGCCCTTGGGCCAGGCCCGCTTAAGCAGGGTTGCCTGGTTCTGCAGGTAGCCTTCCGACATCTTGAGCTGTTCTGGCGTGGCCTCTTCCACCACTGTGAGCAAAGTCACTTGGGAGGCCCCGCCGGCGGTGGCAATTACCGGCACCCAAGGCATCACCTTTTCCGCTATTGGCGATCCATCCAGGGTTACAAGAATCTTGTCGTACATGGCCAACGTCCTATGTGTCAATGTCTAGAGGAGTGTTTGGTTTCCGCCCTGCTTAGAACCGCCACCAGGACTCATGTTCCTGCAATGGCAATTCCATCATCACCAGGTCCTGATAGTTGCCCCACATATCCCGGATCCGGCCTTTCAAAGTGGCCACCACCTGGAACCCCACGCTTTCGGCAGCCATAATGGCGGCGGTTTCCCGCTGGGCCACCAGTTCAAAGGTGGCCTTATTCAGGCCCATTTCCGAGGCGATGTCCAGAAGCTCCCGGATTAGCCGGCGGCCCAAGCCCAGCTCGCGGAACTCCGGGTCCACCACCACCCGCAATTCGCCCACGTGGCGGCGCGCCGGAGCCCGGCTGCGGTGCAAGGTGGCGTCGGCCACAATCTGGTCGTTGGAAATGGCTACCAGGGGCACCACACGGTCAAAGTCAATATTATTGGTCCAGTGGGCAATTACCTCAGGAGAGGTAACATTTTCCTTGAGGTAGTAGCGCTCCGATTCCGGGATGCGCTCAAAAAAATGGGCCAGCCGGATTTTATCCCCGTCTTGCAGGGGTCGTATTTCTACTGCGGTGCCATCCCGCAGGCGGCTTACCTTGGGGTATGCATCAGCGTTGGGTAGCGGCGCCATCTTTCCTCCCTTCAGGCTGTGGCTTATCAAGTGATATGAGGGACTTCTTATGCGCCCCAGCCAACAGCATTACCATAGCTTCCGGGTGTGGTCTATCCATGAAGATTCAAGGCCCCTGCTGTGAAAGTCTTGTGAATGCCCGTCAGCATCCAGAAGTTGCTAAACTTGGAGATATGCAGAGGGTGGGATCACCGGGGCAGCCTTTCCTGTTGGACGAGGGCACTCTGCCGCTGCAAATTGCTCACGCGGCGTTCACGCTATAGCTCCTCAATTTCACGGACTCTGCATGGCTGCCGGTTAGGCTCAAACTACTACAAGCGTGGGGTGCAGGTCCGTTCTTAACGTCAGTGGCAAGGATACCTGGTGTGGGCAACCTTGGCAACTATAGCCAGGGAGTTGCCAGGGCGGTTTCATTCTCTGGCCTGGGGGAATACATTGTGGGTTGAGTGGTCCCGATTTTATCGGGACGTATCGAAATCAACAGTAACATGGTCTCGATACGTCCCGACGGTGTCGGGACACTCGATCATCAGATGCTGGCAAATGAAACGGCCCTGGGTGTTGCAGCCTAAGACCGTGTTTAAAAAGTCATTGCGAGGGGCGTAGCCCCGAAGCAATCGCGTGCCCAGGACAAGATTGCTTCGCTTCACTCGCAATGACCAGAGGCAATCTTTTTAGACACATTCTAAGAGGGTGTGTGACAATTCCCGCTGGTGGTGAGTCCCGACGTATCGGGATCCCGACCAGGTCGGGGCTTGTCGAACCATGAGCGGGCTAAAAGCTACGCATCCTTCGACAAGCTCAGGATGAGCGGGCTGGGTAGACGGCATTTCTCACACAGGCTCTAAGGAGGTGCGAATATGTGGTGGTGGAATATGCACGACGGGTTTGGCTGGGGCGGCGGCTGGTGGATGCTGGCGAACGTGGTGTGGATGCTGCTGTTTTGGGGTGGCATAATCTGGCTGGCGGTTTGGGGCATCAATAAACTGGCGGGCGGCAGGGCCAAAGAAGAGACGCCCCTTAAAATTGCGGAGCGCCGCTATGCCCGCGGCGAGATTACTCGCGATGAGTTTGAGAATATCCGCAAGACCCTGGCCGGCGGCGGGCCAACCCCGGCGGCGTCACCATAGGATTGGATATCTGAGTGGTGGCCCGCCCCCAAGTAGGAGATCGAGGTTCCATGTCTGGTTCAGGCGCGCCTGGTAACGGGAATGGAGCGCCGCATTTGCGGCGAAGCGTGAACGCCTTTGAGTTGACCGCCACCGGCGTAGGCATAATTGTGGGGGCGGGCATCTTTGTGCTGCTGGGCCTGGCCGCTGCCATGGCGGGCGGGGCCATCTGGATTCCCTTCTTGCTGGCTGCCGCGGCCGCAGCCGTAACGGGCCTCAGCTATGCGGAGTTATCTTCCATGTTCCCCAGCGCTGGGGCGTCATTCTACTATGTGCGCCAGGCCTTTGGGGCCAACCCAGCCTTCATGGTGGGATGGCTAATGGTCTTTGCCAACGTCATCTCCGCTTCGGCGGTGGCACTGGGGTTCTCCGGATACCTTTCGTCTTTCACCGTGGTGGCCCTGGCTCCGGTGGCCATAGCGCTAATTCTGGTGGCGGGTGTCATCCTGGTCATTGGAGTCAAGGAGTCGGTGAGCCTGGGTGTGGTGTTCACGGGGATTGAGGTCTTGGCGCTGATCATCGCCGTGGCAGTGGGCGTGCGGTTTATCGGACGGGTGGACTATCTGGAAATGCCTTTGGGCATGGCTGGAGTGCTTCAAGCCACTACCCTGGTGTTTTTCGCCTATCTGGGGTTCGAGCAAATTGCCAGCCTCAGCGAAGAGGCCAAGAACCCTGCCAGGAGCATTCCGGCGGCCATTTTGCTGGCGGTGGCCATTACGACGGCATTGTACGTGGCGGTGGCCGTAACCGCGGTAAGCGTGCTGGGGTGGCAGGAGCTTAGCCGTTCTCCCGCTCCCCTGGCGGAAGTGGTCCGCAGGGCCACGGGCGCCCATGTGGGTGTGGTGGTGGGGATTATGGCGCTGTTTGCCACTGCCAATACGGTGCTGTTCTTGTTGCTGACCTCGGCGCGGCTTACCTATGGCATGGCTGTGGCGGGCAGTCTCCCCAAGGTGTTAAGCGCCGTCCATCCCAGGCGCAAGACCCCCTGGTTGGCGACGCTGGCTACCGTGGTTATTGGGGTGGTTTTCGTCTTTTTTGGCGACATTGAAGACGTGGCCCAGTTAAGCAACTTTGCCATAATCGCAGCCTTTCTGCTGGTCAATGCTGCGCTCATTTACCTGCGGTACACCAGCCCTGATGCGCCCCGTCCTTTCCGGACCCCTGGCAGACTGGGCAGAATGCCGGTGACCCCCCTGCTGGGCATTGGTCTCTCACTGTTCATGCTGGCCCAGTTGGAGGCGCGTGTGCTTGCCTATGGCGCGCTTATTGCCCTGGCCGGTCTGGCGGTGTCCATGCTGCTGCGCCGGGTTGGGCTGGCGGGGGATGAGGCATTGCCTCCACGGTCAACTGCCCGGCAAACTTCACCAGGCGGAGATAGTTAAGGCAGCGGAATAATGGCGCGGGATTTTTTGGCTCCGCTGCTGTTAAATGAAAAGGAGACTGGTAATTTGGACTGGCAAGGCGGCCTGTCGGCCTTTGGACTGCTGATTTTGATGGAACTGGGTGACAAAACCCAGCTCCTGGTGATGAGCCTCACCGCCCAGACATCCAGGGGCGCCGCCGTATTTGTGGGCGGCGCCCTGGCCCTGGCCGTCCTCACTCTGGCGGCGGTGGTGGTGGGAGTATTGGCCGGAGAATTGGTGCCGGTGGTCTGGCTTTCCCGTGCGGCCGGGGTATTATTTCTGGGTATTGGCGCTTTAACCCTCTGGTCTAACCGTCCCGGGGCGCATGGCGATGAGGAAGGCCACAAGAATGGCGCTGCTCCCCGCCGCCGGAGCGCGCTGGGCACTCTGGCGGCTGCTTTTGGGCTGCTGCTGGTGGCGGAAATGGGGGACAAGAGCCAATTGGCGGTGCTGGGCCTAACGGTAAAGACCAGCAGTCCGGTGGCGGTCTTTGTGGGCGCCACCCTGGCCCTGGCGCTGCTGACCCTCCTGTCTGTTCTGGTGGGCAAGATTGTGGCGCGGCTGGTGCCCCAGCGCACCGTGTCCCTGGTTGGCGGGCTTATCTTTGTAGTGGTGGGCATCCTGACCCTGGCTGGGGTTTTCTGAAGCCCTGACAGGAGGTGGCAAGAGTGGCCGCTGCATATCCAGCGCTAGTCCAGGCCTTGCTCCAGCCCCAGGCATACCCTGGGGGTGTGACCTCGGTGGAACTGGTGGAAACCCACGTGTCCTACATATTCCTTACGGGAGAGCACGCCTACAAAGTAAAGAAGCCAGTAAACTACGGCTTTCTGGACTTTACCACCCTGGAGAAGCGGCGCTACTTTTGCGGACAAGAGGTGGCGCTAAACCGCCGTATGGCCCCGGAGGTATATTTGGGAGTGTCTGAGGTGCGGGAGCAGGCCGGAAACATTGGCATGGACGGGCTTGGCCGCACTGTAGAGTACGCAGTGCGAATGCGCCAGTTGCCCCGCCACCGGGCCATGAATGTGCTGCTTCCCCTGGGGCGGGTGTCTAAAGCCCATGTGCGCCGCCTGGCAGCAAAAATAGCCCGGTTCCATGCCAATGCCGCCGCCACTTCAGAAATCGCCCGGCTGGGCGGGTTGGAGCGTGTGCGCCAGAATGTCCAGGAGAACCTGGCCCAAATGCAGCCCTATGTGGGCTGGTGTCTTTCGCAGCAGGTCTTTGACACTTTATCGGCCTACAGTAACAGCTTCTTGATGGCAAAGGCAGGCCTATTCCAGTCCCGGGCCAGCCAGGGCCGGGTCCGCGACTGCCACGGCGACCTGCATACCGCCCAAATTTTCTTGCTGTCCGAGCCACAGGCAGAAGGTGGTTGGGACGGCATCAGCATCATTGACTGCATTGAGTTCAATGAGCGGTTCCGCTACTGCGACGTGGCCGAGGACATTGCCTTTCTAGCCATGGACCTGGACTACTACCAGCGCCCCGACTTGTCCCAATGCTTTGTCCAAGCCTACGTTGCCGAGTCTGGGGACCCCGGCGTGCTGGACTTGCTGGACTTCTTCAAGGTCTACCGTGCCTGCGTCCGGGGCAAGGTCACTGCTTTTCGCCTGAATTTGCCTGCCCAGCCGGTGGCCCCCGGTGTATGGGCTGACCGGGTGGACAACGAACAGCGCCAACTCATGGCCGCGTCCAGGGTCTATTTCCAGTTGGCCGCCAGTTACGTTCCGGGGGAATCTGGCCCAGGCTCACCCGCTGTCCAGGAAGGCAAGGCATAACTATGCTCCGGCACGTTATGGAGCAACGTACCGTATATGGCCCAATGGCGGCGCTGGGCGCCCCCTGGCGTCCCGAATCCTCTTACTTCCGATGGAGGCAGGGTGGCGTCTGAGCCGGTACGGCAAACTCCCCCGGTGGCGGGGCGAAAGTCCCCTGCCTGGCACGCCATGCCTGCGGCGGCAGCCTTGGCGGAGCTGGGTTCCAGCGCCCAGGGTCTCTCCAGTCAAGAGGCTGACCAGCGTCTCCGGCTCACCGGCCCCAACCAACTCCAGTCCGCCCCTCCGGCCTCGGCTTTGCTGCTCTTTTTGGCGGAGTTCCGCAGCCCCCTCATTCTGGTGCTGCTGGCCTCTGCCGTCCTCCTTTTCGCGGTGGCCTTTGTGGGCCACGATCCAGAACAGAACATTGACGCCGCGCTAATCCTGACCATTGTCCTGATTAACGGCATTCTGGGCTTTGTCCAGAATTTCCGGGCCCAACGGGGCATTGAGGCGTTGCAGCGCCTGAGCGCACCCACGGCGTCATTTCTGCGGGATGGAGTGGTCCGCTCCGGCCCTGCGTCCATGCTGGTGCCTGGCGACGTGGCGCTGCTGGAGGAAGGCGACCGGGTGCCCGCCGATGGCCGCCTCATCGAAGCCTATGACCTCCGGCTGGACGAGTCCCCTTTGACGGGAGAAAGCCTTCCGGTGGCCAAGGATATTGCGCCGCTGCCTGGCGCGGCCGCCCTGGCGGACCGGACCAACATGGCCTATCTGGGCGCCACGGTCATGCGGGGCCGCGGCCGCATGGTGATTGCCGCCACCGGCATGATTACCGAGGTGGGCCAGATTGCCCGGGAGATTCAGGCCGCCCCAGATGGCCCCACGCCCTTCCAGCGCCGGGTAGCCCAACTGGGCCGGTGGATAACCATTATTATTGCCGGGCTGCTGGTGATTATCGCCAGCCTGCAACTGCTGGTGGGCCACTTCTCCCTGCTGGAGACCTTTGTGGCCTCTGTGGCGCTGGCAGTGGCCGCCATCCCCGAAGGCTTGCCGGTGGTGCTCACCCTGGCTCTGGCCCTGGGCACCCGGCGGATGCTGGAACGGCGGTGCCTGGTGCGGTCCCTGCCCGTGGTGGAAATTGTGGGTTCTGCCGACGTTATCTGCTCCGACAAGACCGGCACTATTACCGAGGGGCGCATGAGTCTGCGGACGCTGTTCTGGCAGGAGCGCTTCCTGGAAGTTACCGGCGAAGCGGCCGCTGATACCGGTCAGTTCCTGGACCAGGGGACCCCCACCGACCAGCGGGACAACCCGGCCCTGCTGGCTGCCGGACTGTGCAACAATGCCCAGCGCAACCCTGACGGAGTATATCAAGGAGACCCCACCGAGACGGCGTTGCTGGCGGGTGTGCATAAGGGAGGGGTTGACCTAGCGGCCTGGACCCGCACCGATGAAATTCCCTTCTCTTCGGAACGGCGGATGATGAGTGTGGTTGCCCGCCGTGGAGCGGAGCACCGCGTTTTTGTGAAGGGGGCGCCGGAGGTGGTCATCCGTCGGTGTACACGGGTGCAGACCCCAGATGGCCCGGCGCCGCTCACTGATGAGGCCAGGGAGCATCTGTTGCAAGTGACCAGCCAGCTGGCTGGTCAGGCCCTGCGGGTGCTGGCCCTGGCCGGCAAAGACGGCCTGCCGCCGTCCAGGGAGCAGGTGGAGCAAGACCTGGTGTTCCTGGGGTTTGCCGGGCTTAACGACCCGCCCAGGGAGGCTGCCCGCCGAGCGGTGGCTGATGCGGCCCAGGCAGGCATCCGGGTAGTAATGATTACCGGGGACAACCTGGCCACCGCCCTGGCCATTGCCCGGGAGGTGGGGATTAGTGGGGAGGGGGTGGAAGGCAGCGCGCTTAACGACCTGGACGACGCAGCTGTGACCAGCTTGGTCAACCGGGTCAGTGTGTTTGCCCGCGCCGAGCCGGTGCACAAGCTGCGGCTGACCCGCGCCCTGCAGGAGTCCGGGCAGGTAGTGGTGATGACCGGCGACGGCGTCAATGACGCCCCAGCCTTGAAAGGGGCCGACGTGGGCATCGCCATGGGCGTGCGCGGCACCGACGTGGCCCGGGACGCTTCCGACATGGTCCTGTTGGACGACAACTTTGACAGTATTGTGGCGGCGGTGGAAGAGGGCCGCCGCACCTTCGCCAACATCAAAAAGTTCGTGACCTACCTGCTGGTGAGCAACCTGGCCGAGGTGCTGGTGGTGCTGGCCGCGTCGCTGTTTGGCATTTTGCCGGTGACCGCGGTGCAAATCCTGTGGATTAACCTGGTGACCGATGGCATCCCAGCCATGGCCCTGGGCCTGGACCCCGCCGCGCCAGGGCTGATGGGCCGTGCGCTGAAGGAGCGGAGCATAATTGGGCGGGGCATGATCGGCCACATCCTGGGGGTTGGCCTGGTGCAGACCGTTATTACCCTGGGCAGCTTTGTGGCGGGGCTGGTGTTGTTTGACCTGGAGACGGCCCGCACCATTGCATTCACTTCCTTCCCGCTCCAAGAATACGGCCATCTGGTGGTGCTGCGCCGGTTAGAGGGCGCGCCCCTGCTGAAAAACCGGTGGCTGGTGCTGGCGGTGGCGGCCAGCTTGTCGTTGCAGCTTTTGGTAATTTACTCTCCGCTGGGCGGGCTGTTTGGAGTGATTCCCCTGGGCCTGATAGAATGGGGCATCTTGCTGGGCGGCATGGCGGCTGGTCTGCTGGCCTCCATCCTGGTGGCCCAGTGGTGCCGCCGCTGGCTGGGCGAAATCTGAGGGCGGTAGTAGCCCGGCGCTTTCGTCATTCCGGCGCAGGCCGGAATCCAGGGTCTCCGAGGAGATGCTCGCTCAGTTGCCATACTGGGTTCCGGCTTCCGCCGGAACGGCGGTGGCATCTTGAAAAGCGTTCTCCATAGCCGATGCAGGAATCACGACTGCCTGGGAGTGTAGGAATTCCACCCATCCTAAAAGTCACTGACCTGGCCAAGTCCTACAAGCACCTCACCGTGGTGGACCGCATCTCCTTTCAGGTGGAGGAGGGCGAGGTGGTGGGCCTGCTGGGGCCCAACGGCGCGGGCAAGACCACCACCATCCATATGCTGCTTTCCCTGGTGAAGCCCAGCGGCGGCAGCATCCAGATTTTCGGCCAGGAGCTGGCCAAAGACCGGGAAGGCATCCTGGCGCGCATGAACTTCGCTGCTGGCTACGCTGCCCTGCCCTACAACCTCAGCGTGTACGAAAACCTGAACATCTTTTCCCTGCTTTACGGTATTCCCGACCGCCGCGCCAAAATCGAACAGCTGCTTCAGGAGTTCCAGCTTACCCGCTTCCGCAAGCAGCGCACCGGCGCCCTTTCCAGCGGCGAGCAGACGCGGGTTGGCCTGGCCAAGGCGTTTCTCAATGATCCCAAGCTGCTGCTCCTGGATGAACCCACTGCATCCCTGGATCCCTCGATAGCCCGTGACCTGCGCGCCCTGGTGCGGAACAAGATGCGGGCAGTGCAGGGCGCCATCCTGTGGACCTCCCACAATATGCAGGAGATTGAGCGGGTCTGCGACCGCATTATTATTCTGAAACAGGGCCGCATTGTGGCCCAGGGCACCTTGGAGCAGTTGCGCCGGCAATTTGAACAGGATGACCTGGAGGAGATTTTTGTGGCGCTGATGGCCTTGCCGGAGCCTGCAATGGAGCAGACGGAGCGGCCCCGGTGAACCGCCAGCACATTTGGGCGGTGCTGCTGCGCAACCTTTACCTGGTGCGCCGCAGCCAGTACCGGGCCTTCAGCCTGTTCTACTGGGCCACCGTGGAGTTGTTCCTGTGGGGCTTTGTCACCCTGTGGCTGCAGGACATCTCCACTCCCGACGTCAAGATTACCCTGGTGGCCACGGTCATTGGGGCGTTGGTGTTCTGGGACCTGTTCTTCCGGGTGCAGCAGTCCCTGACCCTGGCTTTTCTGGAGGACGTGTGGTCCCGCAATATGCTCAACGTCTTTGCCTCGCCCCTGCGGCCCAGGGAACTGGTGGCGGGGTACATCCTGCTGAGCCTGCTGTTTGGGTTCATCTCCTTCGTGTTTGTGCTGGTGCTGGCATTTTTTCTGTACGCCCTGCACATCTGGAGCCTGGGCTATTACATCCTGCCCTTTGTGGTGAACCTGCTGTTCTTTGGATGGGCGCTGGGCTTTGTCATCCTGGGGTTCACCATCCGGTATGGGCCGTCGGTGGAAATCCTGGCCTGGTCACTGCCGGTGCTGGTGCAACCCCTTTCAGCGGTATTTTATCCGGTGAGCATATTGCCCCCGCTGCTGCAAAAGGCGGCTTTCTTCATCCCCACCATGCACCTGTTCGAGGGGATGCGGGCCGTGGTGCTGGAGGGCCGCTTTGACGTGGGGCACGTGGTGTGGGCCAGTTTGCTGAACGTGGCCTACTTTGCCCTGGCGATTGTGTTCTTCTACTGGATGCTATCCCTGGCCCGGCGGCGGGGGCTACTGAGCAGGCTGGTGATGGATTAGGCTAAATACGGGCGGGCGTTAGGCTGGCAACCCGCGGCATGACTTGCTGGGCTAGCAGCCGCATGGAGTGTTCCCAACCGGCCTGGTCTTCCCAGTAATCGTAGACCAGCACCAGCAGAGTGCCGAAGCCGCCGGACGCCTGGTAAAGCTGCCGCAGTTTCCGCTCCACGGTGTCCGGAGAGCCGACCAGCCACAGGTGTTCCGCCATGTACTCGGGCGTGACTGCCGAGTCGGGAAGAGTGGGGTCGTGCTTGAACACTTTGAGCAGGTTGAAGGAGTCGAAGAGGGGCAGGAGATAGTCCCGCCAGACGCGGCCCAACATGCCATGAACGGCCTGGTGGTACGCCTCTTCGTCGGAATCGGCCACGAACACGTCCCGCACTACGCGCCAGTCCCGGCGGGAGGGGGTCCTGCCGGAGCGCCGGGCGCCCTCCTCCACCGCCTCCCAGTGGCTGGCCAGGTACTCCTGGTTAAGCCCCAGGCTCATGGGGATAAACCCCCGTTCCCCGGCGATTTTCAGCGTCTCCGAGCCGATGCTCACCGAGGCCACGCCGATGGGTGGGTGGGGTTTCTGGAAGGGGGTAAGGAAGAACTTCAGGGTGCCGTACATGGTGTCGGGGAGGTTGACGTTCCAGAACTTGCCCCGGTACTGGAAGGGGCCCTGGTTCTCCCAGATTTTGAGGATGATGTCCAGGGACTCTCGGGTCATCTCCCGGTGCTGGCCGGCATTGCCATCCACGTTGAATAAAGCGTAGTCGCTGGGGAGTCCTCCAGACCCGATGCCAAAGAGAAACCGGCCCTGGGCCAGGTGGTCCAGGTAAGCCACCCGGTGGGCCAGCTCCGCCGGATGGTGGTAGGGCAGCAGGTGCGCCCCCGACCCCAGCTTGATGCGTTTGGTGCGCAACAGGGCCTGGGCGATCATAAGGTCCGGCGCAGGGATAGGTTCCCAGGGACTGGTAAAGTGCTCGCCAATCCAGGCCTCGGCGAATCCCAAGTCGTCGGCCAGGCACAGGCAGTCTAGGTCCCACTGGTGGGCCTGGAACAGGTCTCGCTCCGGCGGGTGGGAGGGCATCATAAAAAGGCCGTACTGCATAGCTTCTCCTGGCGCGTCTAGCCACCGCGGTAATGGGACTGGCAGATTTTACACCACCGGCCACCGGGAAGGGTAGGATATGCCCGTGCGGGCCAGTAGGCCCTCGCCCAATGCCTGCACCTTCTGGATAAGCTGCCACTCGTCCACAAAGAGGGGCCGGTGATCCTCAACCACCACACGGCCATCCACCACCACCGTGTGCACGCTGCGGCCGTCGGCGTTGTACACCAGGTTGTTCACCGGGTTGAACAGCGTCCGCCATTCGGCCCGGCGCGTGTCAAACAGCGCCAGGTCGGCCTTCTTGCCCGGCTCAATGGAGCCAATGTCATCGCCCAGCCCCAGGGCATTAGCCCCCCCCAGGGTCGCCAGCTCCAGGGCCGTCTCTGCGGGAATCATCCCCACGTCCTGGCGGGCATCCTTGTAAAGCACCGCCGCCAGGTACATGGAGCGCATGGTCTCCAGCAGGTTGGAGTTGTTGCCCGCGTCGGTGCCCAGCCCCACGGTGACGCCCCGTTCCAGCATCTCCGGCAGCAAGGCCGTTTTGGTCATGCCCGTGCCGCCCTTGAGCGCCGCCGTGGGGCACATGACTACGCGCGTGCCGGTGCGGGCCAGGCAGTCCACCTCGGACAGGTCCAGTCCCAGGCAGTGGGCCAGGGTCGTGTTGGGGCCAAGAATTCCCAGGGACTCCAGGTACTGGGTGGGCCGCAGGCCATGCTGCCGCAGGCAGGCCTCCACGTACTGGGGCGTGTTGATGTGGTGCAGGGTCAGGCCGGTGTTGTGCCGGTCCGCCAGGGCTTTGGCGGCTTTCAACAGCTCCGGGCTGCACAGGGCGGGCGAGAAGGGCATGGCCCAGGCCCGCACCCGGCCGTCCAGCCGCCCGTCATACTCCTGGATGACCTGCTCCATGTCCCGCAGGGCGTGGGCCGTGGCGGACACCGGCAGGTTGTTGGGGTTGGGCTGGTCCACGGCGTGGCGGCCCACAATGATGCGGCAGCCCGACTCCTGATAGGCTTGCATACAGGCGTCCAAGTGCTTGGTGGTGCCCGGCTCCAGGAAGCAGGTGGTGCCGTGCTTCAGCAGCTCGGTAATGGCCAGCAGGGAGGTGTAATACTCCTCCTGGGCGGTCATGGCGGCCTGGAGCTTGAACACGTTGGGCAGGTAGGCTGGCCCCAGGTCGTCGGGGAAGATGCCGCGGGTGGCGTGGGCGTAGCTGGCGTGCAGGTGTCCGTTGACAAACCCCGGCGTCGCCACCATTTCGGCAGCGTCAATAACCCGCTCCGCCGGGACCTGAGCCAGTTCCTGGACCTTACCCACCTGGACGATGCGGTTCCCCGCGACCAGAATGGTGCCGTCCCGGATAATCCGCCGCTGGGCGTCCAGGGTGACGACGAACTTGGCTCCCTGGATTTTCAAGGTTGCGTCGGGCATGGCGTCACCAATGTAAATCCCCCCTGGCCCCCCTTTGCAAAGGGGGGTTGGGGGGATTTCTCCCTGTGATGTTTAGATGCCTGGGCAAGGCTAAGAAATCCACGGGAGGCGCCCGCTGGTACTCCCCCTGTCGGCTACCCCTTCACTGCGGGCACCGGCAGGCCCGGTACCTTCACCCGCACCCGGCCCAGGGTGTTGCGGCTGGTAAAGTAAAGCCCCTGCCAGTCCGCGTCGCCCCAGCACAGGTTGGTGGTGGCGGGCTGGCCGTGGGCGATGATGCCCAGGTGGTTGCCCTTGGCGTCCAGCACCCAGATGCCGCCTGCGCCGCCGCAGTAAACGTTGCCCTCCACGTCCACTTTCATGCCGTCGGGGATGCCGGGGCGGTCGCCCTTTAACTCGGCAAAGACCCGGTCGCTGGCCAGGGCCACGGTGCCGTTAGGCATCACGTCGAAGGCGCGGATGTGGCGGCGGCGGGAGTCATTGACGTAAAGAATGCTCTCATCGGGGGAGAAGGCCAGGCCGTTGGGCAGGGCAAAGTCCTTGACCAGCAGGCTGAGGGTGCCCAGGTCCGGTGACAGCCGGTAAACCCCAGCGAAGTCCAGGTCCCACTGGTTGGGCGGGTCCGGACTGGTCCAGGGGTCGGAGAAGTAAATGCTGCCGTCGGACTTGACAATCACGTCGTTGGGGCGGTTCAGCCGGCGGCCCTGGAAGCTGTGGGCTACCACCGTCAAGCTGCCGTCAGGCTCCAGCCGCGTCACACGGCGGGTCAGGTGCTCGCAGGCCAGCAGGCGGCCCTGGCGGTCCCGGGTCAGGCCGTTGGCCTGGTTGGTGCCTTCCATAAATACCGAGATTCCTTGCCCCTGCGCCCATTTCATGCGCCGGTTGTTGCCGATATCGCTGAACAGCAGGTAGCTGCCTTCCTTCCACCACAGGGGGCCTTCCGCCGGGCCTGTAGGGCCGCCAAACCCCGTGCCCAGCTCTTCTATACGCTGATTGCGGGCAATGAGACGTTCTAGTCCGGGCGCTACCTGCTCAATGGGCATGGCTGCATCCTCCATTTATTGCTTTGGGGGATTATAGCATCAAACGTTGACAACTTTTGGGCTTGTGGGTAACTTACCCAAAGATGATGGTGAGCAGAAAATTCTCTCGGTTCTGGAGGTCTTAAATGGCAGCGCCGAAGATTGGCCTGGTAGTAGTTGCAGCGGATAGCGCCTCAGCCCTGGTGTCCATTGAGCGGGCTGAGGCCCTGGGCATTCCGGCGGTTTGGTTCACCAGTTCCGGCGCGGGCGGCGGCGACGCCATCACCCTCTTTGCCAGCGCCGCGGTGCGCACCCAGCGAATCCTGATGGGGACTTCCATCACGCAATTCTACACCCGCCACCCTGTGGCCCTGGCCCAACAGGTGCAGGTGGTGGCCCAGCTTGCGCCGGGCCGCTTCCGCCTGGGCCTGGGTTCCAGCGGCCAGGCGGGCATGGAACGCATGTTGGGAGTAAAGTTCCAGCAGCCCCTGGGCCATTTGCGGGAGTACATGCGCATCAGCAAGGCGCTGCTCCAGAAGGGGGCCGTGGACATGGACGGCAAGCACTACCAGGCCCATGCCAAGCTGGCGGGGCCTCTGGACGTGCCGGTGATTGCCTCTGCCCTGGGGGCCAGCGCCTACCGGCTGTGCGGCGCGGAGGCCGATGGCGCCATTAGCTGGCTGTGCCCAAGCCCTTACCTGCGGGACGTGGCCCTGCCAGCCCTGCGCGCCGGGGCGCAAAAGGCAGGCCGCGATGCGCCGCCTCTCATTGCCCATGCTGCCGTGTGTGTCCACGCCAGCAAGGACGAGGTGCGGGCGGCGGTGAAGCAGCAGTTTGGCCACTTTGCCCGTGCCCCCTTCTACCAGAAGATGTTTGCCGCGGCGGGATTCCCTGAAGCGGCGGAGGGTGTCTGGAGCGACGCCATGTCCGATGCGGTGTGCTTCTCCGGCGACGAGGCGCAAGTCACCCGGCGGCTGCGGGAGTTGTCCTCTATAGGGGCTGACGAGATTTACGTGTCGGTGGTGGCGGCAGGGGCGGACCGGACTGCCTCCACCGAGCGGGCGCTGCAACTGCTGGGGCATTTGGGGCAGGGGAGCCCCTAACCAAATGTCGAAGTTGTCACCCTGAGTCCTTCGGCTGAAGGACGAAGGGTCTGGGGTGGCGGGCGTTTGCCCCACCCCAGATTCTTTTTCGTCCCAATGAAATCGGGACTCCGCAGAATGACATCCTTCATTGTTGTTAGGCACTCTTAGAGGTTGTCTAAAAAGATTGTCTCTGGTCATTGCGAGTAAAGCGAAGCAATCTTGTCCTGGGCACGCGATTGCTTCGAGGCTACGCCCCTCGCAATGACTTTTTAAACACGCTCTTAGAGGTGTGTGACAATTCCCGCTCGTGGTGAGCCTGTCGAACCATGAGCGCCTAGCCTTTTTAGACACATTCTTAGAAGTTGTCTAAAAAGATTGTCTCTGGTCATTGCGAGTGAAGCGAAGCAATCTTGTCCTGGGCACGCGATTGCTTCGGGGCTACGCCCCTCGCAATGACTTTTTAAACACGCTTTTAGAGAGTGTGTGACAATTCCCGCTCGTGGTGAGCCTGTCGAACCACGAGCGCCTAGCCTTTTTAGACACCCTCTTAATCTGCTTTCCGCACGGCGTGGCCGCCAAACTGCTGCCGCAGCGCCGCCAGCATCCGCCCGCTCAACGGCTGCTCCTGGCGGGAGCGGAACCGCTGCTGCAATGCGGCGGTAATCACCGGCAGGGGCACCGCCAGGTCAACCGACTCCTGCACCGTCCAGCGGCCCTCGCCGGAGTCATCCACGTAAGCCTGCAAGCTGGACAGGTCATGGTCCTCCGCTAGGGCGGCGGCGGCCAGGTCCAGCAACCAGGAGCGCACCACGCTGCCGTAGCGCCAAGTCTGGGCAATTTGGGCCAGGTCCAGCTGGAACTCTTCCTTGGCTGCCAGCAGTTCAAACCCTTCGGCGTAGGCTTGCATCAAGCCATATTCGATGCCATTGTGCACCATCTTCACAAAATGGCCCGCTCCGCTGCTGCCCATGTAGCTGTAACCACGGTCCGGGCCTGGGGCCAGGGTCTGGAACAGCGGCTCCAGCCGCTCAAACACTTCGCGCTTGCCGCCAATCATCAACGAATAGCCGTCCCGCAGGCCCCAGATGCCGCCGCTGGTGCCCACGTCCATAAAGTCTATGCCCAGGAGGGCCAGCCTCTGGGCGCGGGCCATGCTCTCCTTGTAGTTGGCGTTGCCCCCGTCAATCACCACGTCGCTGGGGGACAGAGCATGGGACAGGGCGTCAATGGTGGATTCGGTGGGCTGGCCTGGCGGCACCATCACCCACACCGCCCTGGGAGCCGCCAGTTGTTCCACCAGTCCGACCAGCGATGCCGCGCCCCGGGCTCCCATGCCGGTCGTACCCTGCACCGCCTCGGCCCTGGGGTCGTAAACTACCACCTGATGCCCGCCATTTAGTAGACGCTGGGCCATGTTGCCGCCCATGCGGCCCAGGCCAATCATGCCTATTTCCACGTTGTAAGCCTCCTTACAGTCAGAACAGAGGCTCCCATTATGCCACTATTGGAGTTCATCAAGCAGCCGCTGCAATCCCGCCGTGGGGTCGGCCCCCAGATGCCGGTGCATGGCCGGACGGCCAAGTCTTTGCAGGGTTGACAGGTCCCCTATAGCCTGGGCGGCGGCTAGGACGTTAAAGCTGTACCCCTGCCCATGGATGGGAATCTCCGTGGGATGGTTCTGGGTAAGCACCAGGAACCGGCCGGTGGCCGGGCCGCCCTTGTGAAGTTGGCCCGTGGAGTGCAAATACCGGGGTCCGTAGCCCCAGGTGGTGGTCAATCCCCAGCCTTCCAGCACTGCCCGGCGCAGCCTGGGTATCAGTGACTCCACTTCAGGGCTGGGCGTCAGGTAGGCCAGCGCCGCCAGTAGCTGCCCTGGGGGGCGTTGCCCAGGAAGGAACGCAGGCTTCCTCCCGTGGCGGCGTCTGGCAGCCGCCCAGACCGGGAGTATGCGGCAAGCGCCTGGTCTGTTGTGTCTTTGGCGCTTTGAACGTCGGGCTGGTCAAAGGGGTTGACTCCCAGCAAGGCCCCGGCCACGGCGGTGGCAAACTCCCAGCGGTAAAATTCGCCGCCCAGGTCCATTTTGTCTTGCCAGGTCAAACGCAGCACCGGGTGGCCGGCGGCGGCAATCTTTTCCAAGGCTGAATCCAGCGCAGAATTGTCATCGCCTGCCAACCGGGCGTAGACAAATACCCGGTCGCGGCCATAGTGTTGCGGCGCAGCCAGCGGCTCGTTGGCGATGGGAACAATCCCTTTGCCCTCCTTGCCGGTGCTTTCTGCAATGAGTTGCTGCGCCCATAGCCCAAAGCTGCTGAGGGAGGGGGATGCCGCCAGCGTGAGCTTGTCCCGGCCGCGTCTGGCCAGGCCGCCCAGGGCCGCGCCCAGCCAGATTCCTGGGTTTTTCGCAAGAGGTATTCCGGCGGCGCACCGGGCCTGCATACTTTGCGCCCTGCCCAGCAAGGCGTGGAGGTTGATGCCCATCAACGCCGCAGGCACCAGCCCGAACAAGGACAGCACTGAGTACCGGCCGCCGATGTCAGGCGGGTTCAAAAATACTTTCCGGAACTGATGTTCCCTTCCCAGGGCATCCAGGGGTGTCTTGGGATCGGTGATGGCCACGAAACGGCGGCCCGCCTGCGATTTGCCTGCTATCTGCTCCGTGCTTTGACGAAAGTGGCGGTAAAGGCTAAGAGTCTCCACCGTGCCGCCGGACTTGGATGCCGCCACGAACAAGGTGCGGGATGGGTCAATGACCTGGCTGACTTGCTGCACCGTGGACGGCAATACAGAGTCCAGCACCAGCAGTTGCGGGAAGCCCGGGGCGCTGCCCAAGATGCGGGCCAGCACTTCCATGCCCAGGCTGGAGCCGCCCATGCCCAGGAGCGCCACATGCTGACAGCCTTCTGCCCGTACTTCTTCGGCAAAGGCCTCCAGCTCCGGGACTTGGTTGGCCATGTCGCCGGCAATGTCCAGCCAGCCTAGCCGGTCTGCAATTTCGGTGGGGTTGGGCTTCCACAGAGTATGGTCCCGCGCCCAGATGCGGCCAGCGGCGTTCCGGCGGTCCAGTTCATCCAGGGCCTCTGCCACTGGCGGCGGCAGTGCCCCAATAAATTGGCTATGTCTTAACAAGTCATCGTCGGACTGTTCCATCATTCTTCCTCATTATTATGATTGTGGCAGTATGGCCTTGCCCAAAAAGTATGGATTTCGATAGTTAGTAACGTTTTGCATACAATTATTGTCACCCTGAGTCCTTCGGCTGAAGGACGAAGGGTCTAAAATGCCAGGATTTTAGATTCTTCGTCCCGATGCAATCGGGGCTCAGAATGACATTTTGGGCAAAGCCGTGGCAGTATTATGATTGTGGCAGTCCGGCATGGCACACGCTGCCGGCATTAGTTGGAACCTTTTGGCTTGTGCCGGAGTCTTTTTATTATAATGGCAGCAGGAGTTCCTTATCATGGCTAAGATACGATCTCCCCTGCTCCGGTGGATTGCAGTCCTTTCCCTGATGGTGGGCCTGGCGATTTGGCTGGAGGCCTGTGGCGCGGCGGCCACTCCGGAACCGCCGCAGGACACCGTATTCGCGCCCATCGAAAGCGTCAACCTGGAGTACGGCGCGGGCGCATCGGCCCAATCATTCCTGGTAATAGTCTCCGGTTTGCCCGACGGCTGCACCAAGTTTGAGAAGTACACTTTCTCCCGCAGTGGCGACACCTTCCAGGTGGCTGTGACCAACCAGAGGCCGTCTGACCCCAACCTCGCCTGCACCCAGATTTATGGTATGGTTACGACTCGGATTCCGCTGGGACAAGACCTTGAAGCTTGCAAATTCTACACTGCGGTGGTCAATGGGAAGAGCTACCAGGTGCAGGCCATCGGCCTGGCGGTGCAGTGCAGCGCAGAACCCCCCATGTCGTCCGTTCCTGCACCTATCGAAAGCGTCAACCTGGAGTACGGCACGGGCAGCCCTGCCCAGTCCTTCCTGGTCATCGTGTCTGGCCTGCCCGGCGGCTGCGCCAAGTTTGAAAAATATGTCTTCTCCCGCAGTGGCGAGACCTTCCAGGTCACTGTCACTAACCAGATGCCGTCTGATCCCAACGTGGCGTGCACCAAGATTTACGGCTACGTCACCACGCGGATTCCACTGGGATTGGATATTGAGGCCTGCAAAGTATATACGGCGGTGGTCAATGGGAAGAGTTACCAGGTGCAGGCCATTGGCCCAACCATCCGGTGCAGCGCTCCCCCTTCCACGTCCTCCATACCTACGCCAAAACCGGGGGAGGTTGAGCTGGCGCTGAAGGTGGGACAAAGCCAACGTGTCAATGACACTGAGTTGACCCTCACTCTAGTGGAGATTGCTGGGGACTCCCGCTGTCCATCCGACGTAGTATGCGTTTGGGCGGGCGAGGCCACCGTTGTGGTGCGGGCCGCCCTGGGCGGGGAGACGAGCACTTTCAAGCTTGTGCTGGGCGCGTGCGCTGAGGGCGGCGCCAAGGCCAAGGTGGGAGAATACCAGGTGAGCCTGGTAAAGCTCGACCCCTATCCCGTGAGCGCCAAACCCATTCTGCCTACAGATTACATTGCCACGGTGCGGGTGTCCAGCGCATAAAGGCCCCAGATTTCATTCGCCCACCGGCGCAAATTTGTAGCCAATGGTCCGCTCGGTGAGGATGTATTTGGGGTTGGAGGGGTCTTCCTCCAGCTTTTGCCGCAGGTGCTTGATGTGCACCTTCAAGTAATTGGTCTCTTCCAGGTACTCCCGCCCCCAGACGCGCCCCAGCAAGGTGCGGTGGGTCATTACCCGGCCCGGGTTTTTGGATAGATGGTACAGTAGCTGGTACTCTGTGGGAGTCAGCTTGATGGACTGCCCGCTGCGGAAAACTTCCCGGCGGCCAAAGTCCACTACCAGCTCCCCAAAGTGCAGGGGCTTTTCATCCCCTTGTGCGCCAGTAGACTGGCAGCGGCGCATCACCGCCTGCACGCGGGCAATCAGTTCAATGGGCCGGAAAGGCTTGGTGATGTAATCATCGGCGCCCATCTGCAGCCCCTTCACCACGTCCGATTCTTTGTCCCGCACTGTCAGCATCATGATGGCAACGTCGGAAAAACGGCGGATTTCGTGGCACACGCTGTACCCATCGGTATCTGGCAGGCCCAAGTCCAGAATCACCAGGGTGGGGTTCTCGGTGTCTACCATCTGGATTCCCGCGTCGCCGGTAGCGGCGGAAATTATGGTGGCGTCGGGCCACCGCATCTCGAAGGTCAGGGTGACAACTTCAATGATGTCCGGGTCGTCATCTATAACTAGCACTTTCATAGCGGCCCCCCAATGGCAACGAATAAGAAAACGTACTGCCTTTCCCCACCTGGCTTTCTACCCAAATGCGGCCCTCGTGCAGTTCCACCAGGTACTTGGCTATGGCTAAACCCAGCCCGCTGCTCTGTCCGGCGCCCCGGCCATCGGCTGCCTCACCGCGGTAATAGACGTTGAAAATCTTGTCCAATTCGTGCTCAGAAATGCCAGGCCCGTTATCGGTTACGCTGGTAATAATCCATGACTGTTCCACCTTGACCTGGACGAGAATATGGCCCTCAGCCTGGGTGTACTTGTTGGCGTTGGAAATCAGGTTCAGCAGTATGCGTTCGCACCGCCGCGGGTCTATCAGCACCGGCGGAACAAATTCCGGTATGTTTACTTCCAGCGTCTGGCGCTTGGCCCGGATGGCTGGACTGGCAATGCTGATGGTCTCCTCGTACAGTTCCTTCAGATCGGTCAGCTCCAGTTCCAGCTCCAGGTTGGAGTCTTGCATCTTGGCGTAGTCCAGGGACTCTTCCACCAGCCGTTCCAGACGCTCTACCCCGCGATTAATGCTGCGCAGCAGCCGGCCCTTGGCGCTGGAGGGCGAAGCCTCTTCCTGAATCTGGAGCATTTCCGTGCCCGCTTTGATGGCGGTCAAGGGCGTCTTAATTTCGTGGGAGACGGTCAGCAGCAGGGTCTGCTTCAGTTTTTCCAGCTGTTCCAATTCGCTAAGGCGCTTGGCTTCCAGGGCATGCAGCCGGGCGTTTTCAATGGCGGTGGCGGTCTGGTCCACCACAGTGCGCAGCAAGTTGATTTCCGAGGCGGCGTAGTCTTCGTCCGACGGCTTTGGCCCCACCACCAGCACGCCGGTCAATTGCCCCTTGGCTTGAAGGGGAATTAACATCTCCGCCTGAAGCTCGTTCAGTCCATTCAGGTCTTCCATATTCAGGGGGCGGAAGTGGGCCACCGAGTCCAGGTCCTTGCGGGCCAGCACGCCTTCATGGTGCCGAAGCCAGGAAAGTATGGGGCTGTCGTCCCGCAGGCGCACATTATTGGTGGTGGCCAGGCCGTTGGCTGATGCCATGCTGAAATGTGAGCCGCTGGGTTCCGGGAGAAGCAGGCAGGCGCTGTCCGCCCGAAAAGCCCGGCGCACCAGGCTGGTGAGGGCTTCGGAGAGCGTGGACAGGCTGGTGATGTCCTTGGTCTCCCGGCTAAAATGCTCCAGGATTTTCAGATGGTCATGCCGCTCCCGGTAGAGCCAGCGGTCTGCCCAGTGCTGCACTTGGGCCAACACCGGCTGGAGGGCAATGGCCACCACGGTGGCAGCAGCTATGGACGACCACAGCGCCCCAGAACCGTCGCCGGACTGGAACAGGTAGTGAAACAGCGTGAACACCCCCCCATAGACTCCGGCTATCAGGGTGCCCACCAGCGTATAGGTAACTCCGCTGCGCAGCGCCACCTTGAGCTCCATGAGCTGGTGTTTGAGCATTGCCACGGTGGTCAGGGCGGTGAAATATAGGTTGGCCAGCATCCCAAAGGGGAAAAAGAGCACGTCCTCTGGGAAGAGGAAGGCGGAGGTTACCCCCCACCAGGAACAGCCCGGCGCCTACCAGCATGTAGAGGATGCGGTTCCGCTCCTCCGGCGAGCGGATTTCGCGATACGACTGCACCAGGTTGTTAATGCCCAGCAACGTAGCGGCATGCACTGAAGTGATATACACGACGCCCAGGGCGGTAAAATGGGGCGCCCAACTGCGGTAGTCGCCCACCAGCACCACCGCCATTACGTGGTCAACTATTTGGCCGTTCAGTATCAGCGCCGAAAAAAGCCCCCATATTCCATAGGCCACTGGCAGCAGGAACCGCCGGGGTTTTATGCTGGAATACAGCGCGGAAAAGTGTAGAAACAGTACGGATACACCCAGCACCGCAATCAGCACAAGCTCGTTCCACACCAGGGCAGTGTGGGATGCGCTGAGACGGGATACTGAGCGGACGCCAAATAATGCAAAACCCCACAGGCCCAGGGCCAGAAGGAGCAAAGCAAACACCCGGTTTCTTGGGCTGTGCCATTCCCGGCGGAGCACCAGGGAAATGAGAAAGATGTTTAACAGGAACGAGAACAGCGGCAATAGCTTGTAAAAGGTAGGGTACATTGTCACGTCTGTCCTCGCGCTTGGCCCCGGCGCTCTTTGAGCTTGTTGAGAGTTTTCTCCATTACCCCAATGCTACCTACTCGGTACAAACCTGGGCTATGGTGTCGCCCCATGAGGTCTTCGGGTGTATGCTCCCGTAGCTACTGGATCCGACATTGAAAACCAATCAATAGGGAAATCTTCACCCGTACCTCGGTCCTCTGAAGTAAGAGGGTGTGTGACAATTCCCGCTCGTGGTGAGTCCCGACGTATCGGGATCCCGACCAGGTCGGGGCTTGTCGAACCACGAGCACCTAGCCTTTTTAGACACCCTCTAAGGGGTGTTGCCTCAAAAATCTCTGAAGTCTCTGGCCGGACTTTCGGCGTTCCGGAGAAAGCTGGAACCCATATCTGGCCTAAGCCATCTTGGGCGCTGGGCGCCGGCTTCCGCTGTTGTGACCGTCAAGTTTTGAGGCAACGCTCCTCGATGGGAAAAAGTTAGGGTGAGGGTGGCCACGCGTTGATATACTGCCCATAAGTGGGAGGAAAGTCCAAGCGCCAGACGAAGGCAATGGCTATGCAAGGCTATGCCTTCTCAAAAATGTCCTGACGTTAACCCATTCTTGGGGGCGTCACCCAGCGAGTATGCTGCTGCCGGTTAGGAGGCTCCAGCAAAGCGGTAGCCGCGGCCTCGCTCGTTGAGGATCAACTTGGGGTCGTCCAAGTTATCCCCCAGTTTCTTGCGTAGCCGCTGAATGTGAGCTTTGACCAGGCCGGAGCTGTCCAGGTACTCTTCGCCCCATACCTCTTCCAGGATGGCCTGGTTGGTAAGAATCTGGCGGGGGTTGCGGATGAGGTAGCACAACAGGCGGTACTCGGTGGGTGTTAGCTTCACCAGCTTGCCTTGGGCTACCACCTGGCGGGTATCAAAGTCCACGGAAAGGTCCTTGCCAATAAATGGGCGGCTTTCCGAAGCCAGGGGGCCCACCTGCACTCGGCGCAGCACTGCCCTGATACGCGCCAGCAGTTCCATGGCGCTGAAAGGCTTGGTCAGATAGTCGGAGGCCCCCAGTTCCAGCCCCTTCACCACGTCCACCTCCCGGTTGCGGGCCGTGACCATGATGATGGGAGTCTCAGAAACGCTGCGGATTTGCTTGCACAGGTCAAAGCCGTGGGAGTCGCCTTCAGGCAGGGCCACGTCCAGGATTATCACGTCTGGGTGGGATTTCCTTACCATCTCCAGACCTTCGGTGCCGTTGGGCGCGGTGATTACTTCGCTGCCCGGCCAGGTAGTCTCAAAGGCTACCGAGACCACTTCCCGTATTTCAGGATCGTCCTCAATTACCGCTGCAATCATCTTGGCTGCATCCCTCGGCCTCCGGCGCGTCAATGGTAACAAGAGCTGTTACTATCACTATCACACACCCGCCGGCAATACGGTAGGCCGCACCATATTCCCAAACCCAAGTCTCTCCGCCGGCAAACGGTGCAGTAACTTACGGGGAGCCGGTAGTGCGGAAAACATCGGGGAAAGCAGGGGCCGATTGCCGTGTGGCGTGAAACCAGGTCCGCCCTGGACCAATCAGGGAAGCCGTAGGGCGCAAGCTTGCGTGTTCACAAGATAGGCAGGTACCGGGAGATTTCGTAGTCAGTGACCGCGGCGCGGTACTGACCCCATTCGATTGTCTTGTTCTGAATCACGCTCTGGAAGATGTGATCACCCAGCGCTTCCCGCAGCATTGCACTGCCTTCAGCCAGCGCCAAGGCTTCGCCCAGTGTGGCGGGCAAGGACTTGATGCCCCTGGTGGCGCGTTCGTCGGGGCTCATGGCAAAGACGTTGCCTTCCGTGGGAGGGAACAGGGGATATTCCTCGGTGATGCCCTTCAGCCCGGCGGCCAGCATCACGCTAAAGGCAAGGTAGGGGTTACAGGCCGGATCTGGCGCACGGTATTCGATACGCACCGAGCTTTCATAACCAGGTTTGAAGGCTGGGACACGGATAAGGTCAGCGCGGTTTACATAAGCCCAAGAGACATACACTGGGGCCTCGTAGCCCGGCACCAAACGCTTGTAAGAATTCACCCACTGGTTGGTCACCAGAGTGATTTCTGGCGCATGGCGGATTAGCCCTGAGATGTACCGGCGGGCCAGCAAGGAAAGGTGGTGTTCATCGTCCGGGTCATAAAAGGCGTTCTGGTTGCCCCTGAACAGGGATTGGTGAGTATGCATGCCGGAGCCGTTGGCTCCCGCAAAGGGTTTGGGCATGAAAGACGCATAAGCGCCTTGAAGCTGGGCCAGCTCCTTTATCGCCAGCTTGGCCGTCATCAGGTTGTCAGCCATGGTGAGGGCGTCGGTATATTGCAGGTCAATCTCGTGCTGGCTGTGGGCGGCTTCGTGGTGGGAGTATTTCACCGGAATTCCCATCTCCGCCAAGTTCAGCACCGTGTCCCGGCGCAAGTCTCCAGAGGGGTGGCTGGAAAGCTGGTCAAAGTAGCCGTCGTGGTCCAGCGGCGCGGGAGTCTGGGAGTTTTGCAGATAAAAGAACTCTACCTCAGGCCCTACATAATAGGTGAACCCCAACTGGGACAGGGCCTCCAAGTTGCGCTTCAAAGCATGGCGCGGGTCTCCCCCAAAGGGCTTGCCGTCGGGAGTGCAAATGTCGCAGAACATGCGGGCCACGGCGTTCTGCCGCGGCCGCCAGGGCAGCAGCGCAAAAGTGGAAGGGTCTGGAAAGGCACGCATGTCGCTTTCCAGGCGGCGGGCAAAACCCTCAATGGATGCGCCGTCGAATCCCACGCCCCGGTAGATGGCGTCTTCCAAGTCTTCGACACTAATGGCGAAGCCCTTTAGGTTGCCCAGAATGTCCGTGAACCACAGCCGGACGAACTTTACATCGTTCTCCCTGGCGCTGCGGATTACGTACTCGCTAGCGGCGGCCCGGTCACCAAGCATGGAAAAGCCTCCCTGACCCTAATCCGGCCAAGGGGATTGGCGGGACACTAAAATCCCCCTTGCCCCCCTTTGTAAAGGGGGGTTGGGGGGATTTCGTGACAGGTCCAAGGCCCAGCCGGGACTAGGCATCGAAGTAAAGGAAGAACTCGTAGGGATGGGGCCGCAGCCGGACCGGGTCCAGTTCCCGGCTGCGCTTGTAGTCCAGCCACGTCTCAATGAGGTCGGCAGTGAACACGCCGCCCCGCAGCAAGAAATCGTGGTCGCGCTCCAGCGCATCCAGCACTTCTTGCAGGCTGCCGGGAACCTGCTTAATCTTGGCAGCCTCTGCCGGAGGCAGTTCATACAGGTTCTTTTCCACCGGTTCCGGCGGCTCCAGTTCATTGATAATGCCGTCCAGGCCGGCCATGAGCATGGCGGCAAAGGCCAGGTAGGGGTTGCAGGACGGGTCCGGGATGCGGTACTCCAGCCGGCGGGAAGCCGGGGAGGTAAAGTATTCCGGAATGCGTATGCAGGCGCTGCGGTTGCGGGTGGAGTAGACCAGGTTGACCGGGGCCTCATAACCCGGCACCAGCCGCCGGTAGGAGTTGGTGGTGGGCGCAATTATGGCCAGCAGCGCCGGAGTGTGGGCCAGCAGCCCGCCAATGTAGTGGCGGCACATATCGCTGAGCAGGGCGTAGCCGTTGGCGTCGTAGAACAGCGGCTTGCCATTCTTCCACAGGCTCTGGTGGGTATGCATGCCGGAGCCGTTGTCCCCAAACAGGGGCTTGGGCATGAAGGTCGCCACCTTGCCGTGGGACTTGGCAACGTTCTTGACGCAGTATTTCTGGATCATGACCTTGTCGGCCATGGTGGTCAGGGTGTCAAAGCGCATGTCAATTTCGCACTGACCGGCGGTGGCCACTTCGTGGTGGTGCTTCTCCACAATGATGCCAAAGTGCTCCATCATCTGGACGCACTCAGAGCGGATGTCCTGCAAGCTGTCCGTGGGCGAGACGGGGAAGTAACCTTCTTTGAAGCGGGGGCGGTAGGCCAGGTTGCGCCCGCCGGAAATGGTGCGCTCTGCGCCGGTGTTCCAGATGCCTTCGTCGGAGTCTATAAAATAGTAGCCGCTGTTGCTGGTTTGGTCAAAACGGGCCGAATCGAAGATGAAGTGCTCGGCCTCCGGTCCCCAGTAACTGATATCCGCCAGGCCGGTCTCCTTGAGGAACTTCTCAGCCTTTTGGGCAATGTTGCGCGGGTCACGGGAGAAGTACTCCCGGGTGGGTTCCATGACGTTGGCGATTACCGACAGGGTGGGTATGCGGCAGAAGGGATCCACCACTGCGGTATTGGTATCGGGCATGAGGAGCATGTCGCTCTCTTCAATGGCCTTGAAGCCACGGATGCTGGAGCCGTCAAAACCGTAGCCGTCGGCGATATTTTCCTCACTCCACTCGCTTACCGGCAGAGACAGGTGCTGCCAGGTGCCGGGCAGGTCCGTGAACTTAAGGTCAATGATGCCAATGCCCTTGTCCTTACAAAATTGCACTGCTTCCGCTGGGGTCATGGGTCTTGGTCCTCCTTAGCAAAGGTTAATGCTCAACAAGTGAGTTTGTGTCGCCGGCGTCAGGCGTGGAAACGTTCAAGCTAAACGCCTGGGCGCCGTCCTCCTGGGGAACTCCCAGCGGGACGGCACCACATTATACTGCCAGCGACAGCGTATTGGAATCAGCCTGTGCTGTCCTGTGACTGGGCACTCCGCTTACAGAGCCGCCCGGTCCAGCTCGCCGGTCCTCACCCGGATTACTCTTTCCACTGGCGAAATGAAAATCTTGCCGTCGCCAATGTTGCCTGTACGCGTGGCGTTGATGATAATGTCGCACACCTTGTCGGCGTCGGAATCGTCCACCACCATTTCCAGCTTTATTTTGGGCAGCATGTCAATCTGCACCGATTGCCCGCCCCGGCCCTGGTGGACAACGCCCCGCTGGGCGCCCCGGCCAGTTACCTGAACGGTATTCATGCCTACAAACCCGGCTTCAGTCAAAGCCTGCTTGAGCTCTTCCAGCTTTTCCGGCCGGATTATGGCCTCAATCTTCTTCATTGGATCACCTCTCTATGGGCGGCTGACGCCGTGGTGTATCTGCCCAGCCCTAGCTGGCAGTGCGGGTGCCGCCGGTCTTGTTGGCAGTGGACTTGCGGTCGCACAGGGGCTCAATCACTATCCAGGTAATCACCATGCCCAGGAACACCACGGTGCTGATGATCTCAAACATGACGCCTCTCCTTCAAATTCGCGTTGTCCCAAGGTTCCAGGGATGCTAAAGCCTGTTATGACCTTTGTTCCATGGTGTAAGCTGGCTCGCCATGCTGGGATAGGTCCAGCCCTGTTTCTTCCTCGCTGGACTTGACTGTCAGGCCCATGGTCATGTCCAGCGCCTTGAATATGATGAAGCTGAGTATGAAGGTGTAGGCCATTACCACCACCGAGGCCAGGGCCTGCACCCCAAATTGGGCGGCGTTGCCGTAAAACAGGCCGTCTACGCCGGCGGAGTTGATGGCAACTGTGGCGAGAAGCCCTGTGGCCAGTGCGCCCCACAAGCCGCCCATGCCGTGCACGGCCCACACATCCAGGCTGTCGTCAATCTTCCAGATGCGGGCGCGGAACTGGAGGGCCAGGAAACAGATGATTCCCGCCCCCAGGCCTATCAAGAGCGCCCCCATGGGCTGCACAAAGCCGGAGGCGGGCGTGATAGCCACCAGGCCTGCCACTGCCCCGGCTGCTGCGCCAATGACGCTGGCCTTGCCAGTCTGAATCCAGCTCAGGGTCATCCAGGTGACCGCGGCCATGGCGGTGGCTACGTGGGTGTTCACAAAGGCGCTGGTTGCCAGGGCGCCAGAGGCCAAAGCGCTGCCCGCATTGAACCCAAACCAGCCAAACCACAGCAAGGCTGCGCCCAGCACAATGTAGGTCACGTTGTGGGGTTCCATGGCTACCTGGCCCAAGCCCAAGCGCTTGCGGAAGACCAGGGCGGCGGCCAGGGCCGCAAATCCAGCATTGATGTGCACCACCGTGCCGCCGGCAAAGTCCAGCGCTCCCAGTCCCCGCAGCCAGCCGCCGGGCGCCCATACCCAGTGGGCCACCGGAATGTAGACCACGGTTACCCAGATGACGTTAAACACCATTAGGGTGCTGAATTTGACCCGCTCTGCGAAAGCCCCGGTAATAAGGGCTGGGGTGATGATGGCGAACATCATCTGGAAAATCATAAACGCCTGGTGGGGTATGGTAGCCGCATAGTCCGGGTTTGGTTCAACGCCCACGCCCCGCAACCCGAACCATTCCAAAGACCCAATGACGCCCCCCCGGTCCGGTCCGAAGGCCAGGGTATACCCCCACAACACCCAGATAACCGAAACTACTCCCACCGTAATGAAACTCTGCATGATGGTGGACAATGCGCTCTTCCGACGGACAAAGCCGGCGTAGAAGTATCCCAGCGCTGGCGTCATCAGCAGCACTAGCGCTGCTGAAACCAGCACCCAGGCAGTATCGCCCGTATCAATCATGTCTTCCACCTCGCAAGTTTTCCGGCGCCTTGGCGCTAGTCACCATAAGCACGCCTTATACCCCACACTTTATTAAACAGGTATTACAGGCTGATTGCTAATAAGTTACAAAAATGTTACATAACACTGTTCGATAATCATTAACATGCGACGAGAACAGGATGGCTCTCCTGTCCTCGTCGTCACCAGGCGCATTTTGTTGGAAAGTAGACTAATGTATGTTTACTTTTCTATGGGCGCGCCCACAATGCTGCCCCACTCAGTCCAGGAGCCATCGTAGTTGCGCACGTTGTTGTAGCCCAGAAGCTGGGTCAGCACAAACCAGGTGTGGGCGGAGCGCTCGCCGATGCGGCAGTAGGCAATAGTCTCCTTCCTGCCATCCACGCCCTTGCCGCCGTAAAGCTGCTTCAGTTCATCGGCAGACTTGAAGGTGGCGTCCTGGTTTACCGCCTGGGCCCAGGGCACGTTGGCGGCGCCAGGTATGTGCCCGCCCCGCTGGGAGCCTTCCTGGGGCAGGTTGGGCGGCGCCAAAAGCTTGCCGCTGAACTCGTCGGGCGAACGTACGTCCACCAGTGAAACCCGCTTGGCCTTCACGGCATCCAGCACCTGGTCCCGAAAGGCGCGGATGCCCTGGTTGGGTTCTTTGGCCTGGTAGGTCTTGCGGCGGAAGCTGGGCACCTCGGTGGTGACAGGCCGGTTTTCCGCCAGCCACTTGGCCCGGCCGCCGTTCATCAGCTTGATGTTCTGGTGCCCGTAGTAGCGGAGCTGCCAGAAGGCCCAAGCGGCGAACCAGTTGTTGTTGTCGCCATACAGGACGATGGTAGTGTTGTTGTCAATGCCGGAGCTGCCCAGCAGTTGCTCCATGTCGGCCTTGGCAATCACGTCCCGCTGTACCGACTGCTGCAATTGGGATTGCCAGTTCCAGCCCACCGCGCCGGCAATGTGCCCCTGCTGATAAGCGCTGGTGTCCACGTCCACTTCCACCAACCGGACGTTGGCCTCGTTCCCGTGTTCCGACACCCATTGGGTGCTCACCAAGGACTCTGGATGTGCGTAGTCCGCCATAATTTCCTCCTGCTCAAGCACGGTCCTGGGGCCTGTGGCCTAATGCCTCGTAATTGTACCTCGTACTTGACGATTTTGTAATAAGGGAGTCAAGTTCCCTGTGGCTGCGCAGGGCTGATTCGTTTTCAACCTGGGCGCCGGCGGGGTAGTGGGTCAATTTGGTCTTCGTCGTTCCGGCGCAAGCCGGAACCTAGTGGCGCTTCTCATCCATATTCTTATCTGGGCACCCCGACGAGTCGGGGTGCGATGGATGGCGCCCAAGCAAATTGAACCACTACTTCCGGCGGTTTTGCATTTTCCCAGGCGCTCCTTTAATATAGTGGTATCCCCTATTTGTTTTGCTTCTGAAGAAGGGTGTTTATGGGCAGCAACCGCTGGTTAAGAAACAGCTTCATTTACCTTCTGATAATCATTGGCGTCATCGTCATCATCTACACTCTGCTGCCTGGGTTAGGGGCCAGGAACGAGCGGCCGCTAACTGCGGTTATCACCATGGCCAAGAACCACGAAATCAGCGAGATTATCGTGGACGGGCAAAAGCTCACCGTAATCCCCAGGTCATCAGGCGGCCTGGGGGCCAGTCAGTTTACCAGCCGCATGGGCGAGGGTACTGACATCATGAAGCTGCTCCTGGATGCGGGAGTGGACGTATCCAGCGCCAATGGCGTTCAGGTGCGGTTCAAAGGCTCCAGCGGCGTGGGGAGCGTGCTGGGGCTGCTGTTGAATTTCCTGCCGTTGATTATTTTCGGCGGGCTAATCCTGTTTATGATGCGGCAAGCCCAGGGTTCCAACAATCAGACCCTGAGCTTTGGCCGCAGCCGGGCCAGGATGATGCCCTTTAACCGGCCCACCGTCACCTTCGCCGATGTGGCGGGGGTGGATGAGGCCAAGACCGAACTGCAAGAGGTGGTGGAGTTTCTCAAGTACCCAGAACGTTTCCTATCCCTGGGGGCACGCATCCCCAAGGGAGTGCTGCTGGTGGGGCCTCCCGGCACTGGCAAGACTCTGTTGGCCCGCGCAGTGGCGGGAGAGGCGGGCGTGCCCTTCTTCCACATCAGCGGCAGCGAGTTTGTGGAGATGTTCGTAGGCGTGGGCGCGGCCCGGGTCCGGGACCTGTTTGACCAGGCCAAGCGCAACTCGCCGTGCATCGTCTTCGTGGATGAAATTGACGCAGTAGGCCGGCATCGGGGCGCGGGCCTGGGCGGCGGTCATGACGAGCGGGAGCAGACCCTGAACCAGATTCTGGTGGAAATGGACGGCTTTGAGACCAACACCAACATTATTGTCATTGCCGCCACCAACCGCCCTGATATTCTTGACCCGGCGCTGCTCCGCCCCGGCCGCTTTGACCGCCGGGTAACCCTGGACCTGCCCGACGTAGTGGGCCGCAAGGCCATCCTGAAGGTCCACACCGCAGGCAAGCCCCTGGCCCCTGAAATCAACCTGGATACGGTGGCCAAGGAGACGCCGGGCTTCAGCGGCGCGGACCTGTCCAATCTGGTCAACGAAGCGGCCATTCTGGCCGCCCGCAAGGGCCAGAAGAGCATCTTCATGTCCGAGTTTGAGGAGGCGGTGGAGCGGGTTATTGCAGGCCCGGAGCGCAAGAGCCGGGTCATCAGCCATCGTGAGAAGGAAATGACCGCTTACCACGAGGCCGGCCACGCCTTGGTGGCCTGGGCTTTGCCCCACGCCGACCGGGTGCACAAGATTTCCATTGTGGCCCGGGGCAACATGGGTGGTCATACCACCCTCCTCCCGGAGGAGGAACGCTACCTGTGGACCAAGAACCAGTTTGAGGACATGCTGGCGGTGACCATGGGCGGCCGGGTGGCCGAGCAGTTGATCTTCGATGAGGTCACTACCGGGGCCAGCAACGACATTGAGCGGGCCACCAAAATTGCTCTGGGCATGGTGAAGCGCTACGGAATGAGCGCCGCCTTGGGTCCGCGCACCTTTGGCAAGCGGGAGGAGCTAATCTTCCTGGGACGGGAGATTAGCGAGGAACGCGACTACGGGGACAAGATTGCCGAGGAGATTGACAGCGAGGTCAAGGTGCTAATCAGCTCGGCTTACAACCGGGCGCAAGACGTGCTGGTTACGCACAAGCCCAGGCTGGTCTCGTTGGCTGAATACCTGATTGAGCACGAGGCGGTGTCCGGCGAGGAACTGAACCGGCTATTCAACGCCGACGGCCCCGGCGGCGAGCCAGGGACTCCTGCGGTGCCCAGCAAGCCCGCCCCTTATGCGCCTCCAGCGGCGGTGTCAGCCCAGGGCGGCGCTCCCCAGGCTGCGCCTGCCATGCCCATCCGCACAGAACCCCAGACCTAGGAGTGAGGTGCAAACTGGGTAGTGGTTCAGTTTGCCATTGCACAAAAGGGATAACAATATATTATAAGAAGGCCGCCTGTCACAGCGTCGGAAGTTTAGGTTGATGTGTTCTTCTGGATTCTGTCCTTCGGATGCAGTGCCGAATGACAATGTCCAAAGTGAACCAGTGCCACAGATTGACCTTGGTTGACAGGCTAGTTGGGAGATAAGAAAAGTCAGCATACATCGTCGTGCAGAAGTGGTGATTGACCGGGAACAGATGCAGAAATACATCCCCAAGGCAATTGAAACACTTAATGCTCAAGGGGGTGAGGGTCTTGCACTTGCTGAAAACCCAACAGTCCTGGAAGGTAATCCACCGTTTCCACGGCTGATCATCCTCAAGTTTGCCTCACGTGAGGCGGCGATGGCCTGGTATGAGTCGCCAGAGTACCAGGAAATCCTGCCGTTGCGGCACAATGCTACCCGGGGATTTGCTCTACTTGTAGATGGCCTGGACGCTGCGAGTTAATAGCAGGCCACTTTCTGGCAGGCCAAGTGTTTCCTGCTCTTGCATTGCCTACCGCCGTTTTGAGACCGCGTAACGGCGTAACCACTACTTCACGATCCGCCAGTCTCGCCTTCTACAGCTGCCCCTGGAGGCTCACCCTCCAGGGGCAGTTCCCGGAAATAAATGCCCCAGGTCTGCATCAGCTCTTTTACTCGCGGGTCTTTAAGGCTGGTCAATTCCCTGAAGAACCCAGCCAGGGCGTGGGCAGGCCGTAGCTCCTGGCCACACACCCAGCTCCGTTCCGCCGGGACCACGTAAATCATGCCGCTCTGGTGCTGGCATGAAGCCCTGATTAATGTTAGGTCTTCCCCCATGCGGACTACCAGGCCTTTCTCGGCCATTTCTTCCCATCCTCCGGTAGAGTCAAGGGCATTATATTGGGGGCAGGTACGGCCAGCAAGGTATGCCTGGCCTCCAATTATCCGCCTCTCCGGGGAAAACTGTCTCAAACCTTCCCAAATGATGGTAGAATGTTATTCATTGACTTGACGCAGTGCGCCTAGCCTAACTATTTACAGGATGCGGAGAATGTATCAACCTGGCGGCTCCAGGCAGCCGGAAGTGGACCTGGAACAGATAATCGGGCGTATTAGGCAGAACTTTCGCCGCAGCACTGGCAACCTGGGCGGCAGCGGTGTGGTGCTGGCGGCGCTGGCCATAATTGGCGTGGTGGCGGCCATATGGGCGGCCACGGGCATCTACACCATCAGCCCCGGTGAGGCCGCGGCCTTGCGGTTCTTTGGCGCAGTGCAGGGAGACCCGGTGGACCAGGATGGCCTCCACTGGTGGTGGCCAGCTCCCGTGGGCAAGCGGGACGTGGTGCTGGTTACCCAGACCAGGAGCATGCAGTTGGGCTTTCGTTCCACCCCCACAGGGGCGCGCACTCCTTTCCCCACGGAAGCCTTGATGATTAGCGGCGACCTGAACATTGTTGATGTGCAGATGGTGGTCCAGTACGACATCAAGAGCCTGGTGGACTTCCTGTTCCGAGTGGATGATCCAGGCGAGCCCGCCCGCGGCGTTCCGCCTGGCCAGCCCGACGGTGAAACTCTTAAGGATGCCGCCGAGGCGGCTCTGCGGTTGGTAGTAGGCCAGCGTTCTATAGACGATGTGCTGACTGAAGACCGCCAGGGGGTGGAGGCGGCTGCCAAAACCCGCCTGCAGGAGATCCTGGACATCGCTCAGACTGGCATCAACATTCAGACCATCCAGCTCCAGGATGTAAAGGCCCCAGAAGAAGTGCGGGACGCCTTTGATGACGTGCTGCGGGCCAGGCAAGAGCGGGACACCAAAATTAACCAGGCCAGGGCTTACGAGAACGACATCATCCCGCGTGCCCAAGGTGACTCGGAGAGAATCAAGCGGGAAGCGGAAGCCTTTGCCCAGACCCGCGTGGAGCGTGCCCAGGGTGAAGCGGGCCGGTTCAAGGCCGTGCTGCGGGAGTACCGCAGCGCCCGAGAGGTGACCCGCCGGCGTTTGTATCTGGAGGCGGTGGAACAGATTATGGCAGGTTCCACCAAGATTATCGTATCGCCCGACGCGGAGTCGGTGCTGGTGTTGGGCGGCGGCGGGACCGTCACCCCGGTGCCGCTGGGCCCCAAGCCGTAACCCACATCTGTTGCACAGAGGAACTCGGATGCGAGTCATTGTAATCGCTGTCTTGATTGGGCTGGTAGGCATTGTGGCCGTTACCCAGTCCCTGTTCGTAGTGGATGAGACTGAGCAAGTTATCATCCTGCGCTTTGGCGAGGTGCGCAACGTCCATACCGTGCCGGGGCTGTACACCAAAGCGCCCTTCACCGATACGGTTAGCGTCTATGACAAGCGCATTCTGCGTATTGACGCTCCGCCGGTGGCCATGCCGGACAAGGACAAACAGAACCTGGTCATTGACTCTTACGCCCGATACAAAATTGTAGACCCCATCCGCTTCCGGCAGACCCTGCGCTCGGAGCAGGAAGCCCGCAGCCGCCTGGGGGACATCGTCACCTCCATATTGCGGGATGAAGTGGCGCTGCGTGAACGGTCGGAAATCATTGGCGCCAAGCCGGTGCTGGACGCCGCCGGCAATCCGGTGGTGGGCGAGGACGGCCTGCCACAGATTGAGGGCACCAACACGCGCTCAGAAATTCTGGAACAGGTGCTGCGCCGGGTAAAAGAGCGGGTGGCTGGACAGAACTTTGGCATCCAGGTTATTGATGTCCGACTCAAGCGGGCCGACTTCCCGGATTCGGTTACTGCCAGCATTTACACCCGCATGCGGGCAGAGCGCAACCGCATTGCCACCCGGTTCCGCGCCCAGGGAGATGAGCAAGACTTGCAAATCCGGGCCGACGCCAACAAGCGCCGGGACATCATCCTGGCGGAGGCTGACCGCAAGTCCAGCGAGCTGCGCGGCTCGGGCGAGGCCGAGGCCATCCGCGTCCTGGCGGCGGCCCACAACCAGGACCCGGAATTCTTCGCCTTTTTGCGCAGCCTGGAGACCTACAAGACCATCATCAGCCAGCATGACATCCTGGTCTTGTCCACGGAGGCAGACATCTTTGAGTTCCTCCAGGGGCCGGGCCAGGCTGCTCCCTCCAGCTCCGGCAAGTAGGCGCCCCTCCTAGAGAGGCTGCATGAAAATCCATGAGTATCAGGCCAAGGAGATCTTTGCCCGCCACCGCATAGCGGTGCCCCGCGGTAAAGTGGTCCGCACGGCTCAGGAGGCCCGCCAGGCAGTTGCTGATATGGGCGGCCAGGCGGTGCTTAAAGCCCAGGTCCACGCCGGAGGCCGCGGCAAGGCGGGCGGAGTCAAGGTAGTACGGTCCGCCGCCGACGCCGAGAAGGCTGCCCGCAGCCTCCTGGGGTCTAACCTGGTCACCCACCAGACCGACTCCCGCGGCGTGCCGGTCAATTCCTTGCTGGTGGAAGAACTTATGGACATCCGGCGGGAATTGTACCTGGCCATTACTATTGACCGGGTGTTCCGCGGGCCCGTTATGCTAGCCTGCGCCGCGGGTGGAATGGATATTGAAGAAGTGGCGGCTTCCCGCCCTCAAGACATATTTACTGAACCCATTGAGCCGGTTCTGGGGCTTATGCCCTACCAGACCCGGCGGCTGGCTGCGCGCCTCCAGCTTCCTGGGGCGGCGGCCCAATCGGCGGCCCAGGTGATGCAGGCTATGTACCGCATCTTCACCGAGAATGATTGCTCCCTGGTGGAGATAAACCCCATGATAATCACCGGCGACGACCGGGTGGTGGCCTTGGACGCCAAGATGGACGTGGAAGGGGATGCCCTCTTCCGCCACGCCGACCTGCGCGGCCTGCGAGACCGTGCCCAGGAGGACCCCCTGGAAGCGGAGGCTGCCGATAAAGGCATTGCCTACGTCAAGCTGGACGGCCAGGTGGGTTGCCTGGTCAACGGGGCAGGCCTGGCTATGGCTACCTTGGACGTGACCAACGCCGCGGGTGCGCCCCCGGCCAACTTTCTGGACGTGGGCGGCGGCGCCGACGACGAGAAAGTAGCCAGCGCCGTGCAGATTATTCTCTCTGACCCGGCGGTAAACCGCGTGCTGGTGAACGTCTTTGGCGGCATCTTGCGCTGCGATGTGGCCGCCCGGGGCATTGTTCTGGCCTTTCAGCGCAAGGGAGCTGACCTCCCGCTGGTGGTGCGGATGCTGGGCACCAACGTGGACGAAGGCAAGGCCATTCTCCGGGACTCCGGCCTGAAAGTAACCTTCGCAGACACTCTGAATGAGGTTTCCCAGGCCATCCGGCGGCGCGGCTAGGCCGCGCTGACGCCCTCATAACGCTTGTCGCAGTGAAGTAGCCAGGAGCGAAAGCCAACATGGGGATTCTGCTGGACGAAAGCTCCCGCATCATGGTCCAAGGCATTACTGGCCGTGAGGGCGGGTTTCATGCCCGGGCCTGCATGGCCTATGGCACCAAAGTAGTGGCGGGCGTCACGCCGGGCAAGGGCGGTCAGGTCTTTGAGAACAAGGTGCCTGTCTTTGACTCGGTGGAAGATGCAGTGCGGGAGACTGGCGCCAACGTGGCCTTGATTTTTGTGCCGCCTCCCTTTGCCGCCGATGCCGTGGCGGAGTCCGCCGCCTGCGGCGTACCGCTCATCGCCTGCATCACGGAAGGCGTGCCGGTGCAGGACACGGTGCGTTTGAGCCGCTATTTGGAACGCCATCCCAATGTGCGTCTCATTGGCCCCAACTGTCCCGGCCTTATTAACCCTGGGGCCAAATGCAAGGTGGGCATTATGCCCGGCAGCATCCACCGGCCCGGACGGGTGGGCGTGGTTTCTCGCAGCGGCACCCTCACCTACGAAGCGGTGTCCCAGTTGACCAACCTGGGCATCGGCCAGTCCAGCTGCGTGGGCATTGGCGGCGACCCGGTCATTGGCACCAGTTTTGTGGAAGTCCTCAAGCTCTACAATGCCGACCCGGACACCGACATGGTGGTCTTTATCGGGGAAATTGGCGGGTCTATGGAGCAGTCTGCCGCCGCCTACATCAAGGAGGAGTTTACCAAACCCATTTGCGTCCTCATAGTTGGGGCCACCGCGCCGGCGGGCAAGCGCATGGGCCACGCCGGGGCCATCATCACCGGTGAGAGCGCCCGCGCTGAAGCTAAAGTGGAAGCCCTGCGTCAGGCAGGCGCAGCCATTATCCCCACTCCGGCCGACATTGGCAGCACCGCCCAGGCATTGCTGCGCCGCATGCGTTAGGGTTGACATTCCCTGGGCATGGGGCCTATACTCTCGCCCAAGCTGGACGCCGCCTCTGGTGGCCAGCGCCTTAACAACCCAGCATCACTCCCGCGGCGCCGCAAGGCTTAATAGGGAAGGCGGTATAAATCCGCCACGGTCGCGCCACTGTATACGGGGAGTTGGCCCGCCAACATGCCACTGTGCCGATATCATCGGCATGGGAAGGCGTGGGCCAGCGTTAATCCGTGAGTCAGGAGACCTGCCCGGGATGTGGAGTTTCACTCTGCGCCGGACAGAGACTACTCACTGGTGGCGCTATCCTTAACTGAACCTCAGCCCCACCAGCAAGATACCAGTGTTGAACCCTGGACAGCGCAGAGGCCAGGGTTTTTTTATTTGTCCGCCATGTTGGCCTGGTATGTGGGAAAAGGAGGATTTGGAATGTCTGGTAAGGTTCTTGCTGCCCTGTTGTCCGCTTTAGTTGCCTTCATGGTCGTGGCCTGTGGGCCTGTTGCGGCTCCGCCCACGGTTACGCCTGCGGTTCCCGGGGACCTCCCTGCCGGAGTTACTCCAGTCGCAACACCCACGCCTGCCACTGCTCCAGCCAGGGGGGAAGTCATCCTCCGGGTGGGCGTGCCTTTGTTACTCCAGCCGCCTGATCCCATTAAAGGCGGAGGCTTTAATGCCATTAACACCGGCCTGGGGGAGACTCTCTACAAGCTGAACAGCAAGCTGGAGCCGGAGCCCTGGCTGGCCGCCCGCGCCCGGCAGCTGGATGAAAAGACCTGGGAAATCTCTCTGCGCCAGGGCGTCAAATTCCACAATGGCGTGCCACTGGATGCCGCTAAAGTGAAAGCCTCCCTGGACCGGGCCATCGCCAAGTCTGCTACGGCTAAAGCTCTGCTTGATGCGGCACAAATTGAGGCCAAGGATGCAGTCACGCTTGTTGTCGTCACCAACAAGCCCAACCTCATATTGCCTGCCATTCTGGCAGAACCGTCCACGGTGATTGTGGAGGCGGCCGCGGCTGACGCCCTTGGCGACGCCTTTGCTGAAAAACCTGTATTGACCGGCCCATTCAAGATGGACCGGTTTCAGCAAGACAAGGAATGGTCGGTGGTGCGGCACCAAGAATAATGGGGTCAGCCACCCCAGGCAGACCGGGTGGTATTCTCGGTCCTGCCCGATAACACTACCCGCGTCCTGAGCCTGCAAAGCGGTGACATTGATATTGCCCACTACGTGGCGCCGGAAAGCGTAGCCACCCTGAACACATCTAGCAACTTGGCGGTTGCTACTGCGCCGCCGGTGGCCCTGGCGTACATGTACATTAACCACCGGCGCGGGCCATGGCAGGATTTGCGGGTGCGTCAGGCCATTGCCCAAGCCGTTGACCGGGAGGCGTTGGTGCGGGCGGTGATGCAGGGGCAAGCCATTGCTGCCACTGGCCCCTTTCCGCCGTCGGTACTGGACTGTGGCAGCCGGGTGAAGGGCCAGCCCTTCAATCCGGGCCAAGCCAGGCAGTTGCTGGCCCAGGCAGGCTACCAGGACAGTTCTGGCGACGGCTACCTGGATAAGGACGGCCAGACCCTGGTCATGACCCTGGTTACTTACCGCCAGCGCCCGGAACTGGTGCCCATAGCCGAGACTATCCAGGCCAGCCTTAAAAACATTTGCATCAAGGTGGAAGTGCGGATGGTGGAGAACATCAACAACGCGCTGGCCCAGTCCGACTGGGACGGTGGAATGTACTTCAATAACATGGCCACCACCGGAGACCCCTACTGGGGGCTTTCCCAGTTCTTTGTAACTGGCGGCCCCGCCAACCGCGGGGGATTCAGCAGTGCAAAGGTGGATGCCCTGGCCCAGCAAGTATCCCAAACTTCCCTTCGCCAGACTCGCCAGCAGCTAGCCTGTGAAGCATCCCAGGCGGTGGTGGACGAGGTAGCCACCGTTCCTCTTCTGTACCCGAATTTTAATTACGGCGTATCCAGGCAGGTGACTGGGTTTGGCAGTCCCCATCCCTTCTTCCTTTATTTCCTGGATTCAACTCTCGGCAAGCGCTGAACTCTGTCGAAAGGAGCCCCTCAATGAAGCCATTTGCGTTGGGTTTAGGACTTTCGCTTATTTTGGCTGCCCTGCTGGCGGCTGCCTGCGGCCCCACCGCAACGTCTCCCACGGCAGCGCCTGGGCCTGCCGCTACGCCCGCAGGTGTAGCGACTGCTCCAAAAAATGCGACGCTGGTGGTGGGCCTTCCCTTTATCAGCCAGCCGCCGGACCCAGTGCGTGGCGGGTTTCAGCCGGTCCAAACTGGCGTCGCTGAAACCCTTTTCAAGCTAGGCAGAGACCTCAAGCCGGAGCCCTGGCTGGCCACCGGCGCCCGCCAGCTGGATGACAAGACCTGGGAGATTGCCTTGCGTCAGGGCGTCAAGTTCCATGATGGCGCGGTCATGGACGCAGCGGCGGTCAAGGCTTCCCTGGCCAGGCGGCTGCTGGCGGAGGCGGGATGGGTGGACGCTGACGGCGACGGAGTGCTGGACAAGAACGGCCAACCGTTGGCGCTGAAGCTGCTCACTTACAAGCAGCGCCCGGAGCTTCCCCCATGGCTGAGGCCATTCAAGGGGCGCTAAAGGCTGTGGGCGTCAAAGTAAACGTGGTCACGGTGGAACAGATTGACCCGGCCTTGAAGCAAGGCGACTGGGACGGGGTCATGTACTTTACAACTATGGGTATTTCCGGCGACCCGTACCTGAACATTGCCCAGTACTTCACCACAGGCGGCGGCGCCAACTTTGGCGGGTACTCCAGTCCCTCGGTGGACCAGGGGGCCTCGCGCTTGAGCGTGGCTGCGGTAGGCACGGGCGGACGCAACTGGCTTGTGAAGCATCGCGGGCCATTGTGGAGGAGGTGGCTATTGTACCCCTCCTGTACCCCAACTTCCTCTTTGGAGTTTCCAGCAAGGTCACGGGTTTTGATGCGCCGCACCCCTTTTCTTGGTACTTCATAGACAACCGGCTGGGGAAGCGGTAACTTGGGCGCATACTTTGCCTGCTGGTTGGCGGCCGGGGTTTATCAGTGCGCGACGATCTCTATCCCCGGCCGCCTTGGGGACAGCGGTATAGGAAAGTGAAGGAATGAGCCTTAGGCCGTTGGGTTTGGACTCCACCGGGCATCCCTTGGTTGAAAGCATGGTTCGCGCCGCGAAGCTGGGGGCGCCCTTCGCCCTGCCGGTGCGTGACGCCGCCGAAGAGGGCTGGCTGGAGGCCCGCGTCCTGTTTCAGGGGCAAGACCAGGTCCTGGGTGACATGGCGCTGGCCTACGGGCGGGAGCGTTGGGAGTCGTCCAATCCCCATGTGGCTGGGTCTGCCTTTCTCATTGCCTACCTGACCCGCGTTATCTGGCCAGTGGTGGGCCAGTACGTGCGCGAGCGGCGGCTGCCCAAGGTCACCCTGGACAATCTCTCCCTGCACCGGGATGGTGAGCGCATTGTGGGCACGGCGCTCAATCGTCCCCTTTTTGCCGTGCTGCCCGGCGACCCGGCGGCCGGCCACCCCGACGCCCAGGTGGCGCCGGACCAGCAGGCCCTCTACGCCTTGCTGAAGCAGTGGCTTTTTGAGGAGAACCTCAGCATGGTAGTCCCGGCCCTGCACCGGGCGGCCCGCGCCAGCTACCCGGTCTCCCGCAATGCGGTGGCCGCCTCCTTTGCCCAGGCTTTTCACTGGCTGTCTTACGGCGGCGGAGATGCCCAAGGGCTGCTGCGGGAGGCCCAACGTTTCTTTGCGGATCCTGCTTCTCCCCTGTTCCGGCAGGCAACGGTGGAACTGTTGGAGCAGGATGGCAGGCGGGGCTTGTTTGCCCGGCGGGCGGGGTGCTGCCTGTGGTGGCGCTCGCCCCGGGCCACGGACTACTGCTCCAACTGCATCCTGGTGCCCAGGGAAGAACAGACCCGCCGCTTCCTGGAGTTGCTGGCGGGCGGGAACTGAGGCGTTGCACAACTACCTGGCCCGCCGCCTGCTAACCGTGCCTTTGCTGCTGCTGGGCATCTCCCTAATTACCTTTACCTTGCTGAACCTGGCTCCAGGCGATCCTGCCGACATCTTGCTGCGCTTGCAGAACCCTGGTGTGGAGCCTCCCCGGGAGGCGGTGCTGGCCTTTCGTCGCGAATTGGGGCTGGATGACCCGCTGTGGACCCGGTACAGCCGCTGGCTGGGCCAGGCGCTCATGGGTGATTTGGGCGTCTCCTACCGCACCGGCGGCCCCATTGTCAGCGAGCTGGCCCAGCGCCTGCCTGCCACCCTGTTGCTGGCAGGGGCCAGCCTGGGTTTGGCGGTGCTTCTGGGGATTCCCCTGGGCATTCTGGCCGCAGTTTTTAAAGGCTCCCCGATGGATGGCATGGCAAGACTGTTGGCCTTGGCGGGAGCCACGGTGCCCAGCTACGTGCTGTCCCTGCTCCTGATTCTGGCCTTTGCCGTTACCCTCCACTGGCTGCCTGCCATTGGGTACGGCGGTATCCGCCACCTGGTCATGCCTGCCGTGGCCTTGTCCGCTGGGCTGGCGGCCCAGTTGATGCGGCTCAGCCGCGCCAGCCTGCTGGAAACATTGACCCAGGACTACATGCGCACCGCCAGGGCTAAAGGCCTGCGAGAGCGGACCGTGGTGCTGCGCCACGGTTTCAAGAATGCCCTGCTGCCGGTAGTCACCATTACCGGAATCGGGATGGGCCACTTGCTGGGTGGAGCGGTAATAGTAGAGACCATTTTTGGCTGGCCGGGGGTGGGCAAGTACGCCGTGGACGCCATCTTCCTCCGGGACTACCCGGTGGTGCAGGCCGTGGTGCTTTACCTGGCGGTAATCTTTCTGCTGGTGAACTTTGGGGTGGACGTGGTGTACCGCTGGCTGGACCCGCGCTTGGACTTTGCCGGGCGGGCGGGTTAGGGCCGCCTGATGCCACAGCCGCTGCAACGGTTTTTGCGAGACCCTTCGGCGTTGCTGGGGTTGGCCATAATTACTGTGGCGGCGGCGGCGGCGCTGCTGGCCCCATTGCTGGCTCCCCAGGGCCCGACGCTGGTGGACCTGGAGCGGCGGCTGGCCTCGCCAGACAGGCACTTCTGGCTGGGCGCCGACCATCTGGGCCGGGACGTGCTTAGCCGCGTGCTGTATGGCGCACGTACCACCCTGGGGGCCGCCGGGCTTACATTATCGGTAATCATGGTTATCGCCGTTCTCGTGGGTATCCTGGCCGGTTACCACGGCGGCTGGCTGGACACCATGCTAATGGCGCTGGCGGACTTACTGCTGGCTTTTCCTGCCCTGGTGCTGGCCCTGGCCATTGCCGGAACGCTGGGGCCGAGCCTGCTTAACGTGATGATGGCGGTGGCGCTGGTCTGGTGGGCAGGTTACGCCCGGCTAATTCGGGGTATGGTGTTGTCGGTGCGGCAGCGGGAGTTTGTGGAGGCGGCGCGGGCCGTGGGCGCTGGCGACTGGCGCATTATGGTGCATCACGTGCTGCGGAACATCCTTGGGCCGATGGTGGTGCTGGTCACCCTGGACATGGGTCTGATTATCCTGGGGTTGTCCGGCTTGAGTTTCCTGGGCCTTGGCAGCCAGCCTCCCACGCCGGAATGGGGCGCTATGCTCAACGACGGCCGCCCCTTTCTCCAGTCAGCGCCGCGGCTGATGCTGTATCCAGGCGCAGCCATCTGCCTGGTGGTGCTTGGCTTCAACCTGCTGGGTGATGGCCTCCGGGATTTGCTGGACCCCACGGTTGTTCATGGGTGGAAATCCCCGCGTCGCCCGGGGTAATACTCACGCCTTAACATGCTCAGCCCCGGCAGCCGCCGCCCGCGCAATTTCCTCCACCGCCAGGTCAATTTCCGCGTCAGTAGTGTAGCGGCCCACAGAGAAGCGCAGAGTCCCCATAGCATAGTCCAGGGGCACGTTCATGGCCTTGAGCACGTCGGATATGGATACCTGGTCACTGTGGCAGGCCGCTCCCGCCGATGCCGCCACTCCCCGCAGGCGCGCCAGCACTTCGTTGGCCTTTTCCCCCCGGAGGCTGATGCTGGAGGTATTGGGGAGGCGGAGGGTTGGGTGGCCGTTGACTCGCAGGTCTGGGAAGCGGCGGCGCAGCCCCTGCTCCAGCCGGTCGCGCATCCGGCCCATGCCAGACTGGTATTCCTCCAGGTGGCGGCTAATCAATTCGCATGCCTGCCCCAGCCCAACCACTTCAATCACGTTTTCCGTTCCGGCCCGCCAGCCCATCTCGTGGCTGGCCCCGTGCATCTGCTTCTCCAGTTTGATGCCGCTCCTGACGTATAGCGCGCCTACGCCCTTGGGAGCGTACAGCTTGTGCCCGGCCACGGAAAGCAAGCCCACCCCCAGGTCATCTACGTTGACCGGAATCTTGCCGATGGACTGGGCGCAGTCGCTGTGGACTATCACGCCATGCCGGTGGGCAATGTCGGCAATCTGCCGGATGGGCTGGATGGTTCCCACCTCGTTATTGGCGTGCATGACGGTGACCAGGATGGTGCGGGGCGTAATGGCCCGCTCCACCGCAGCCGGGTCCACCATGCCGTACTGGTCCACCGGCAGGTACGTTACGGCACAGCCCTGAGTCTCCAGGTGCTTGCAGACTTCGATGACTGCGGGATGCTCCACGGCGGAAGTGATAATGTGGTTGCCGCGGCTCCGGTATGCTCCAGCCACGCCCTTGATGGCGTAGTTGTTGGCTTCGGTGCCGCCGCTGGTGAAGACCACCTCCTGGGGAACTGCCCCCAGCAGGGCGGCTACCTGGCCGCGGGCCTGCTCCACCGCCTGTTTGGCGGCTGCGCCGAAGGAGTGGCCGCTGGAGGGGTTGCCGAAATAGCTGTGGATGTAGGGCAGCATGGCTTGCGCCACCTGCGGGTCAATGGGCGTTGTTGCATTGTAGTCTAGGTAAATTTCAGCCATGCTGCACCCCCTTTCCTTCCCCCTTTCCCAAGCCGCCCTGGTCTTGGTAGTGGGTCAATTTGGTCTTTGTCGTTCCGGCCCAAGCTGGAACCCAATGGCGCCCCTCGTCCATATCTTTATCTGGGCACTGGCTTCCGCCGGTGCAACGGATGGCGCCTAAGCAAACTGACCTCTACCCTGGTCTTGGCATACGGGTTCCGGTATATTGCGGCATGGTCTGATTGTATCCCTGCCTCGACCGCAGTCAATACCGCAACCTAAGCGAAAAGACCCTTATCCTTGTCGTCAGGCACCTCCGGCCAAGGGGAAGTCCCTACCTCAAAAAAGGTGTATCGCCTCTTAGCTTTAGTTGCTGGTCTATCTACTCTTTAATTAGCCGGAATTTCAGTTGCCGGGACGCGGCCCGCTTGCGCCGATTCCCCTGCCGCGGGCCGCAGGGTTGGAGCCATACTGCTGCTTTCCGGCAATATCCTTTCCGCCGGCTCTCGACCAGGGGAAAGGACCGGCCGGAGGGCAAGATTATGAGCGTGCTAGTAGTGGATGACACGGTAGAAGTGCGTCAGGCCATTGTAGCCATGCTTAAAAGCGCGTGCTACAAGGACATTGCCACTGTGTCATCAGCCGTTGAAGCCCTGGCGTTTCTCGGCATTCCCGACAAGCTACACGAACCGTGTTCCGTGGAACTGGTGTTGATGGATGTAAACATGCCCGGCATAGATGGACTGGAGGGATGCCGCCGCATTAAAGCCGCGCCGGAACGCAAGGACATTCCAGTAATTGTTCTCACTGGAAACAGAGACCCAGGCATCCTGCAAGCATCCTTCACTGCTGGAGCATCGGACTATCTTGCCAAGCCCCCCCATCCTTTGGAGTTGCTAGCCCGCGTCAAGTCGGCCCTCGGCCTTAAGCGGGAGATGGACCACCGGAAACTGGCCCATATTTCTGACTTGGAAAACAAGAACCGGGAACTGGAAGTGGCCTACCGGCAGCTGGAGGCAAAAAACCGCGAGCTGGAGGAAGCCTCCATTGCCAAGACCCAGATTCTTTCCACCGCTACCCACGAGCTAAAGACGCCCCTGACCAGCATGTAGGATATGTGGACCGCCTGCTGCACCAGCAGTCCACCGTGGGGGCCCTTAACGAAAGGCAACTGCGGTATCTGGAAACCGTCCAGAAGAACTCCTACCGCCTCAAGGTGCTGCTGAATGATTTGCTGGATGTTTCCCGCATTGAGGCTGGCAGCCTGGAACTGAAGCTGGAGGCAGTGGACGTGGGCCGGGAAGTGGAAGAGGTGGTGACGTCCATGCAAACTCAGATTCGCCAGAAGCAGACCCAGGTGTCGGCGGACATTCCTGTTGGGAAGTACCTCGTCAGGGGTGACCGGCTCCGGTTCAGCCAGGTTATTACCAACCTTCTGAGCAATGCCGTCAAGTATTCCCCTGCCGGGGCGGCGGTGACCCTATCCGCATCCCATGCGGACGGCAATGTGGAGGTGCGCGTGGCCGATGCGGGCATAGGTATATCGGCGGACAACCAGGCCAGGCTGTTTACCAAGTTTTTCCGGGTGGACAACACCTCAACGCGCCAGGAGTCCGGCACCGGCCTGGGTCTTTACATAACCAAGCATCTGGTAGAAGCCCACGGGGGCGCAATTCAGGTGGAAAGCCAGGAAGGCAAGGGCACCTCCATGCGACTGCTCTGGCCCCAGGCAGGGGCTGAGGCAGCTGGCGCCTTGGCGGCGTGAACAGAACAGCGCGCCAACAGCTTCTTGGACTGCCGCGACAGTAGGAGTCTTTGCGACATTCCCGATCGTGGTGAGCATATCGAACCATGAGCGAGTCAGGGTCAGCTCATCCTTCCACAAGCTCTGGTTGAGCGGCCAATGTGAATGGCAATTCTCACCTGCGCAGTAAGAAACCTGGACCTTTGGCAACTACTCTCTACCGGGGAAGGTTAACATGCGGAAGAACCTAGTGCTGGTTGCGGAAGATGAGGATGACATCCGGACTCTGCTGGCAGACACCCTTGCCGATGCGGGTTTTGATGTCATTCAGGCCCAGGACGGCAGCATTGCGCTGGAAAAAATCCGCTATGAGCACCCGGATATCGTCCTGCTGGATGTTTGGATGCCGGTGATGGGCGGGTTTGAAGTGTTAAAGAAGCTCCGTGACGATCCGGAAACCAAAGATTTGCCAGTGGTGATTCTTACCGCCCTTAATGCCCTGGAGGGTGAAAAATCCAGCATGGACCTGGGGGTTACGCACTATATGACGAAGCCCTTGGACTTCGGAGTGCTGGAGGCCACCTTGCGGGTGGTGGTGCGGGAAAGCCAACGGGAGAACGACGTGGAGGAGACCAGCACCAACGCCGATGAGGCTACGGTGCAGAGCGCCAATTCCAAGTTGTTCAATTCCAGCGGAAAGATAGCCTCTTTACGCACTGGCCGCAAAGACGCTGAGGAAGGGAGTAAGGAAAAGGTTCTAGCCATCCGCACGGCGGACAAGCTGGCAGCCCTGGAACAGAAGCTGGGGGGCGGCATGCCTTTCAACACGGTGACGCTGGTGGAAGGCGCAGCCTCTTCTGGGAAGAGCATCCTGTGCCAGCATTTCATCTATGGAGCGCTGGAGGGTGGCGTGGACACCACCTACTTCACCTCAGAACATTCTGAAAAGTCTCTGATAACTCAGATGAGTTCCTTAGGCCTGGACGTTTCAGCCCATTTGCGCAGTGGCCGCCTGCAAGTTTACGGCGTGCCGGAGCCTAAAGAGGGAGAAAGCCCAGAGCCGCTGCTGGCCAGCCTGGCCCAAGCCATGGAAGCCCTGCCCGTGCGGCAAAAATTCATTGTGGTGGACTCCATCACTGACCTGGCTGGTTCCAGCTCAGAGAGCGCCGTAATTGCCTTCTTTACCTCCTGCCGCCGCATGTCCAACAAGGGCAGGACGGTGCTGGTTTCCATCCACTCCTACGCCTTTGGCGCTGAAATGTTCAACCGGCTGCGCAGCCTCTGCGACGGCTACTTGAGCCTCCGGTCAGAAACGGTGGCGGCCAAAGCAGTAAAGACACTGGAAGTGCGCAAAATGAAGGCCAATGACCTCACCACTAACAATACCGTGAGCGTAGAAATAGTGCCCCTAACGGGGATGAAGCTCTTGCCGATTTCCCGCACCAAGGCTTAACCAGGCATGGAGGAAGCTATGAGTAAAGTGCTGGTGGTGGAGGATGAGGCGGACATTCGGGAACTACTGGCCGATACCCTTGCCGACGCCGGATATCAAGTGGTGCAGGCCACTGACGGCGGGGAAGGTTTGACCTGTGCCCTTACCAAGAACCCGGACGTGGTCTTGTTGGACGTGATGATGCCGGTGCTGGATGGCTTCCAGGTGCTGGAGCAACTGAAGGGTAACGCCGGAACTAGCAAGTTGCCAGTCATCATGGTCAGCGCCCGCGGGCAGGAGGCCGAAGTCCAGAAAGCCTTGCAAGCCGGCGCCTTTGCCTACATTATCAAACCCTGGTTGGCCAACGAGGTAGAGGCCAAAGTGCGGGAGGCCCTGCATTCATCTCCGGCGCAGGCTGGTCTCTGAGGAGTGGGCAGAACGGATGTCTGGAGCGGCTAAAGCAAATTGAATTGGGGTGGTGTTTAATGCACCACCCCAGTAAACACCTCTCAGAGGGTGTCTAAAAAGGCTAGGCGCTCGTGGTTCGACAGGCTCACCACGAGCGGTCCTTCAGCCGAAGGACGCTCATCCTGAGCTTGTCGAAGGATGAGCGGTGGTAGTGCACAGCACTTTTGAGACACATTCTCAGACCTTGTGCTAAAAGGTAGTTAATACTTCCAGGCTCACCCTTCGACACGCTCAGAGCCTGCCCTGAGCAAGCCGAAGGGGTGAGGGGTTTTTCCCGCTCGTGGTGAGCTTGTCGAACCATGCGCGGCCACTTTTGACACAGGTTCTCAGAACCAGATGCAGGTGACTGTGTTGGTAATGCCCTTGATGGCCCTTATCTTATTCCGTAGTACAGTCGTGATGTCTTCTTGAGTATCAACCTCCAGTTCCACCACCACGTCATAGGGACCCAGCACTTCCCGAACCACCGTTCCGGGGATGGCGCGGAGTTGTTCCACCACATGCATTGTCCGCGCCGGTTCAACGTTGACCAGAATGTAAGCGTTGGCCGCCATCTTCCTGACTCCGGCCCTAAAAAGAATGTCACCACCCGTCCCTCGCCGGAGTTCCTCCGCCATATGATACCACCTGGCCTCTCTGACTGGCAGATGCTGTAGCTGGTGGCCGGGGTTGGCGTGTCTCAGGGATTGTCCGGCGTTTCTGGAGTGTTCCGGAGAATATCCTCTAAAGTCCGGTCCAGGGCAGGATCCAACTCCACCGGCTCCACAAAAGGCGCAAAGGTGTGCTCCTCTCGCGCCTTCCGGATAATCTCCCTTGCCTCTTGGTGGTTGGCGGCTATCTGGTCCAAAATGCGTTGCAGGGCGGCGGTGTCGGTATCGGCGCGGCGCTGCAAGTCGGACAGGTCCAGGTCCAGCCGGAACAGGGAGCGGAGCCGCCGCATGATGTCATAGAAGGAGCGGTGGTCCGTGGTTATCCCAACCTGCTTTTTGTTGGGCCCCACAAAAGGGTACATGGGAGCCATAGCCCCCAGCCGGAACATCTCCACCTCTGGGTGCCGGTAGTGGGCAATGGTCACCAGCGCCATGCCAATGGTTGGCCCCTGGCGCTGGTCGCTGCCAAAGTTGGAGAAGCGCACCCCGTACCGTTCCAGGGTCGGCTTCATCTCCGCCCTGCTATAGATGCAGTTAATGCTGCGTTCCATGTCCGGCGGGGCCGCGCCAAAGTAGCCTTCTACCGCCACCGTCTGCTGGATGCCCAGGCGGCTGACCGCCTGGAAAAATGCTTCGCCGTAGATTTCCACATGGCGCCAGGGCTCTTCGCCGATGAAGATAATCAGGCCATTGCCGGCATCGTAAAAGAAGTTCTCCCGGGACATATTCTTGGCCGGAAGCCCGTCATGGAAGGCAACCGTGGGCCGGAAAGTGTCGTGGGTCCCAGCTACCTGGAAGGGGTAGCACATCTTGGATACCTGCGTGCCCATCTCGCCAATCTTGCGGGCGTTGAGCAGCTGCACCAGATAATTGGGCAAGCCGCCGGAGACCTCACCGCCGTCGGACCAGGAGTGACGCCAGCCTGCAATCAAATACTTGGCCTGGGGCTGGCTTTCCAAAGTCAAAAGTTCATCATCAGCCACGTCCCCCCCTCGAGGCAGGCGCATTCCTGGAAGCGCGACAAAGAATGCGGAGCGGCAACCCGAATCCTGCCTACTGCCTATCTAGATATTCCCAGTGTATTCCCGATGCTGGGGGCCTGCAAGGGGAAGGGATCGGGCTTACCCTAGGCAGGCGCATGAATCAGAGCGCGGCTTGCCATGTTGTCATCCCCGGCGAGCCACCGGCAAAACTGGTCAAATGCCGCCCTGATCCACCTAGAATTTCCGTGGGCAGAGCAGGCACAATGTTTCTTGTCATAGTTTTATATCTTTTTTGGATTTCTTCTATTCTAGACCGAGGAGGAATATTCTTCATGGCAACCACAAAGGCCGCTCCCCAATCCAAGGACAGACTGGAGTTCAAGGAAGTACCCGCAACCATTAGCGTCATCGGCGTCGGCGGCGGCGGATGCAACACCGTCATGCGCATGATGAGGGAGAAGCCCATCCCGGGCATTCAGTATATCTGCCTCAATACCGACATCAAGTCCCTGGGCAAGGCCCCCGAGGGAGCCAAGCTGATTTTCATTGGCGAGCGGCTGACCCACGGTCTGGGCGCGGGCGGTGACCCCGAAGTGGGCGCCCAGGCTGCTGAGACCGGCAAGGCCGCCCTGCAAAAGGCAGTAGCCAATAGCGACCTGGTTTTCATCACCACCGGCTTGGGCGGCGGCACCGGCACCGGCGCGGCCCCCATTGTAGCGGAGATGGTCAAGCGGACCGGAATCCTCACCTTGGCGGTAGCCACTACTCCCTTCTCGTGGGAAGGCGCCCGCCGCATGGAGACCGCCATGGCAGGTATGGCCCGCCTCAAGGAGAAGGTGGACAACCTGATTCTGGTGCACAACGACAGCCTGCTCAAGATGTGCGCCAAGGACGTGTCCATCCAGGAAGCGCTGAAACTGGTGGACAGCGTGGTAATGCAGGGAATTCATTCCGTGGCTGAAGTGGTCAACTGCCCCGGCGAAATCAATGTGGACTTGGCCGATGTCAAGACCATTATGAAGATGCCGGGCCGCGCCCTGATGGCAGTGGGCGAAGGCCAGGGCCAGTACGGCGCCGCCCAGGCCTGCCAGATGGCCATGTCCAACCCCCTGGTCAACCTTTCCATAGAAGGGGCCAAGGGCGTGCTGTTCAACGTCAAGGGCGGTGCAGGTCTCACCCTGGGTGACGTCAATGCGGTGGGAGAGGCTATTTCCCGCAAGGCTGACCCCAAGGCCGTCATCTTCTTCGGCATGGTCAATGACACCGAGTCCCAGAACACATCCCAGAACACCACCAAGCTCACCGTCATTGCCACCGGCATCCCGGATGGGACGCCCGCCAGCAACGGCAATGGCAACGGCGCTCACCACTAAGCTCGAATAAACATCCGCTTACCTCCTCTCACTGTCCCCCGGCCCTCTTCCCAGGGAAGGCCGGGGGACTTAATATTTGTGGGCCACACCAGGGGCTGGCGGTCATGCCAGTTGCACTGGACTTCCAGGAGGTCTTGCATGCGAACTATAGATATTCACGCCCACATCTCTCCCAAGCCTTTCCTTGATGCCATGGCCCAGGGCCGGGACTGGCATGGCATTACCCAGGACGCCCGCCAAACCCACCTGCACAACCCCCGGCTGTTATGGACTCCGGAGCAGCGTCTGGCGGACATGGACTCCCTGGGGGTGGATGTTCATGTGCTGTCCACCAACGCCGCCTTTTATTACTATGAGAAAGACGCCGCCACCGTGACCAGGCTGGCCAGGGACTGCAACGACTACGTGGGCAGCCTGGTGCAGGCTTATTCCAGCCGGTTTGCCGGATTCGCCACCCTGCCCATGCAGGATGTGGCGGCCTCTGTGGCGGAACTGGAACGGTCCGTTACCCGCCTGGGCTTGAAAGGAGCCATGATTGGCGACCACGTGAACGGCCGCACTTATGACGACCCCCAATTCCTTCCCCTTTGGCAGGCGGCGGAACGGCTGGGGGCCGTAATTTTCATTCACCAGGGCGGGTCCACCGTGGTCACCCCCAGGTCCAATCGCTATCACCTGCCCAACACCATAGGCAACCTGGCCGAGCGGGCAGTGACCTTTGCCTCCTTCGTATTTGGCGGAGTCATGGATCGCTGTCCGGATCTCAAGGTGTGTCTGGCCCACGGCGGCGGCTATACTTGCTTTGGCATTGGTCGCATGGACCGGGGCTGGCAGGTTCGTTCCGAGGCGCGCGTCCACATCCAGCGCCCGCCCAGCGCCTACTTGAACAAGTTCTACTACGACTGCCTGACCCACAGCGAGGAAGCCCTGCGGATGCTCATTGACAGCGTGGGGGTAGACCGGGTGGTCTTTGGCACCGACTGGCCCTTTGATATGGCAGTGGACTGGCCCGTGTCCTGGGTGCTGGGGCTGGAAAGCCTGTCCCAGGCGGAAAAGGACGCCATCCTGTGGCAGAACTTGGAGCGGATGCTGGGGATTTAGCCGCCGGGGCTGACTGTCAATGTGTAGGATGCGGGCTGAAGGGTCTTGGGGGCCAGGGCCGCCACCGCCACCACCAGGCGCTCTCCGGCGGCTGGCGCTTCGAGGCGCAGCTGGCCGTAGTTGCTGGCATCCAGCGCCATCGGTGTTACCCGATTGGTGGATCCTATGCGCATGACCTGCGCCGAAAACTCCTGGCGGACCCGGTTGTTGGTCAGCACAAACCCCTGGGGCTGCCAGCCCTGGCCGGAGACCGGCGCTGCTATGTTGCGGAGGCACAGCCCAGCCCCGTTGATCGCATCGTCAGTGACGTAATGGAACCGCACCAGGACTTGCTGTCCCGAATACATTGCAAGGCTGATGGTCTCGTCCAGCCAGCCCCGGCTTTGGCCAGTGTACCCCGGGCCGAAGCTGTTGCCGATGGGATTGGCTTTGGACATGCGGGGCGTCTCCAGGATACTCCAGGTTCGTCCCCCATTATTGGAAGCTTCCACGTATCCGTAGTCCCAGTCCTTCTCAATATTGTGCCAGACCTGGTACTTGATTTGAGGGTCGGCAAGCCCGGCCAGGTCCAGGCTCCCCGTTAGGGAAGAACTTATGGCGTCGCCGGAATTGCTCCACCAGCAGCCTCCGTCGCCTGGACTAACCGGCAGCAGTGGAGTTTCCGGATTTCCCTGGAAGCTCAACAGCAAAGGGCCGGTGTTGCCGGTCAGCTCCACATACTGAGCGGCGTACTGGGGCATGTTGGATTTGAGCTGTCCCAGGCCGCTGATGCTTCTGGGCTGGCGGGGCCTTACGTCCGTCTGAGAATAACCGTAAATGCCCTGGGGTTCATCCAGAAAGTTGGCAACTATCCAGTCCTGGAACACCTGGCGAAAGCTGGCGCCCTTGGCGCTCAGGTAATCATCTATTCCCTTATCCCCGTTGGCCTGCTGCATCAGCAGCCCCTTAAAGTCATTTTCGCTGCGGTAGTGTTCCCACAGGTACTGCATAAACAGCGCAGCGGCCTGGTAATAGTCGGTGATTCTGGACTGGTCCAGGGGCCAATGCAGCAAAGACACCTCGGGTGTTGTGCGGCCAAAGGAGATGCGGGGCTGGCTGCTAGCCAGGGCGGCGGACAGTTCGGAAAGCCCCTCGTTAACCCAGGTCTCCTCCGCGGGGTCGGCATTCCAGTGCACCACGTGCTGCAATTCATGGGCCAGGGTGTATAAGTACTCGCCGGAACCTACCGGCAATCCCCGGATGTTAAGGTAAATAAGTTCCCGCTGATTGCTGAATGGGGCAACCTGGGCAGGGAACTCGTCAGCGCCGCTGACGTAGCCGGCCACCCCGGACAAACTGGCGTTGAGTATGGTCAGGCGGGGATCATTGTCCACGCCGGGAGACCATTCCTGTCCAAAAATGGCGGTGACTTTGGGATAAATGGCCTGCTCAAACTGGGCCGCTGCTGATTCCAGGGATTGCTGATCCACCTGCAAACCCTGCTCCACATACCAGTACGCCCGCGGACTGACCAGCCGCAGCTCGAACGTGCTCTGGTAGGTGCGCAGCGTGGCCAGATCCACCAGCCAGAAGTTGTCTGTCCGGCCCTGGCTGAGCGGTGCCGCCTCCGGGTTGACGGTGCGGAGCAGGTCAGGATTGATTCCTGGCAATAGCTCCTTGGCAAGCTGGAACAGGTCCCGGTCTGGAGCAGCGGGAAAGCTCTCGTGGGGCAGCATCGGCGGTGCGGGCGCAGGAGGAGGTACGGCAGTGGGTGGCGGCTTTGGCGCAGACGTGGCAGTCGGGACGGCAGTTGGAGATGGAGGCGCACTGGTTGCTGAGGGTGCGGTGGTTGGTCCGCCAGCCCCGGCAGGACTGCTGGGGGCAATGGTTGGCCCTGGACTGGCGGCGGGCGTGTCTGCCGGTGAAGGCGCAGGCCGGTTAGTGCAGCCGAAAGCGCCAACGGCCAGGGCCAGAAGCAGCCACAGAAACAGGGCGCGCACGTTCAATTAAACCGGCTCATGGTCTGGTCAATGCCGTGCTCCAGCAGGCATTCGGCGGCTTGCACCACCAGCACCAAAGCCTGGGCAATGACCGGCGCCTCGTCTGCGGTGAAGCGCCCCAGCACGTGGGACACCTGGTCCTGCCGCGGCTGGGGCGGCCCAATTCCCACGCGGATGCGCGGGAATTCCTGAGTATGCGCCGACTGAATAATGGACTTGATGCCATTGTGACCGGCGTCGCTACCGCTGGGGCGGATGCGCAGCTTGCCCACCGGCAGGGCCGCTTCGTCATAGATGATTACCAGGTCCGCTGGCTTGGCGCCAAAGCGCGCCAGCAGGTATTCTACGCCTTCGCCGCTATTATTCATGAAGGTGCGGGGCTTGGCCAGCACCACCTGATGCCCGCTGCGCTGGCCCTGGCCCAGCACTGCCTTGGCCCGGCGCTCTTTCAGCGGAATGCCCCACTGCTGGGACAGCAAGTCTATGCACTGGAAGCCGATGTTGTGGCGGGTGTTGACGTACTGAGGGCCGGGATTGCCCAGGCCGACGAACAATCGCATGTATTTATTGCTTTAGCACGGCACGGACAGCATGTTGCGGATAAATGCCACCATCTCCGGACTGATGGTGTTGGACAGGGCTGAAAGGTCGCTGGCCTGGACGATTTTCAGGAAGTTGTCCAGCCGGTGGTCCGCCTGGCCGTTCAGGATTTGCTGTGTCAGCAGATTGCTCAAGGCGCGGTTCTTGGATTCCAGCGCCACGGCAATGGCTGATCCCCACCGCTCCAAATCATGGACGGGCAAAGACTGCTCCAGCCGCAACTGGCACTCGGTACAGTGGGGTACGGCCTCCAGGTCCTGCACCGCAGGCACAACTATGCAGGGCGACGGGCCTTCCCAGAGCTTGGCCAGGTTTTCGGTCAGGCCTGTACCGGCGGGGGCCCCCAGTTCAGGCAAGGTGTTTAACAACTGCAAGGCCTGTATCTGTCTTTGGGCATTATCCCGGCAGCGCACGTAGGAAGGCAACTGCCGGTGCAACTTCTGGTGGTGGTCAACGTACGCGGCGGAATAGCGGGACTTGAAATCGGCCACCTGGTGTTCCAAAGTGTTCCAGCTTGAGGACAGCCGCAGCAGGCTTGCTGGCGAAAGAGATGCCAGGAGCGCCTGGCGCTGCGTAAATAACTCTGCTTCGGTCTGATGCACAGTGGCTGTTTCGGCATATTGGCGGGCCGCCAGCAATGTTTGACTATGGGTGGCAAGCAGCTGGGCCTGGCGCAGCACCGCCAAGTCGGCATCCAGATTGGCAATGTGGAGATAGGTCTGGCGCAGGGACTGGTAAATTTCTTGAAAGCCATTCCCAGAGATCACAGATAGCCGGCCAAGGGCATCCTCCAGGGTCTGGGCATGGGCGGTCGCATTGCCGCCATTTTGCACCCGCGTCAGAAATTGACGGATCGCCTCCACCATTTCCTGTAATTCTTGGACAATTGCTTGGAGGCGTGCTTCCTGCTGCGCTACGTCTGAGGGTTCCCCGGCAGGCGATAGCTCCGGGGAAAGGGATGCCAAAAACGGCAAGGCGTCGTTCCAATCAGGTGGAGTCAGCGGGCCGATGGTCCGCGCCCAGGCTGCAATTCGTGGCTCCCACAGGACTTGGGATACAAGTCCGCTGAGCAATTGAGTGCCTGGCATGGACCGGCGGCTCGACAAAGTTAATTCGTGGTCCGGTGAAAGCCTTATTTCCATCTCCGCACGCTGGTGATGCAAAAATAGCAGCAAGTACAGACTAGCCAGGGGCTTGGTCAGCCCAACCTCGTGGGCCAGGTAGTAGTGGAGCTCCGGGCACGGCGCTGGAGCCGGGTGGGCAGCCAGCCAGTCCTGAATTAGGTCGAAAACTGGGCATTGAGTCAGGTCTGGCAATTCTGGATGGTCAGGGCTGGAAATCCCCAGGCCGGGACCCAGTTCAGGGATAATGGTGAGTAAAGAAGGGGAATGCCGCCAGATAGCCCGGTGCAAGTGGCCGGCATCCTCTGGCGTGATGCTTCGGGGAATGGCATCTTCCTGGATGGGCAGCGACGGATAAACCCTGGACAACAGCCACTGGGCGATGCGGGAGAACCAGGCTGCGGGGTCCACTCCGCCAAACAATGTGGGTGGGTAGGCGGCCTCGCCGCCGCCGGTTAGGATTATGCCGTGGGAATACCGCACCGATTCTTCTGCCAGTAACTGGTCTTCCAAACCGCGCTGACGGTTCAACAGCGCCTGCCCCACCAGCATGCTTTCGGCGTCGCGCCGGGTCACGTAGGCAGCCTGGGTCTCCCGGAGGGTAGCAAGTTCCCCGGAAATGCGCTCCCGCTGGCGGGACAACGCCCCCGAAGGCAAACAGAGGGCGATGCGCTGGTCGTGGATTTCAGCCTGTTGCCCGCCGCGCCGTTGCTGCAGCAGGACAATCCTGAAGTAAATGTCCCCGCGCAGCGCCTCTCCCCACTGGGGGGTCCACTTGGCCGCACGGATGGCCTCTCCATGATAGCGTATGCCGTGGTAGTCAATATACATGGGCTGGGGTTGGCCCAAAGGGAAACGTTCCAGCCAAATATGGAGCTCTTCTTGTCGGGTCATAATCAGGCTCTTGCAAAGGGGAATAAGAATCAGGAGATGCCCGTTTGGGCGCCGGAGCAGCCTGCTGGCTCTAGGCTGCCCCGCTAAGAAGGCGGCTTGCCGGCGATTAGCATCTCCAGGAACTTGGTCTCGTCCAGCACGGGGGTGTTCAGCCGCACAGCGGCGTCCAGCTTGGATCCCGGAGACTCTCCTGCCACCAAATAGCTGGTCTTCCGGGTGACTGAAGAAGTTACGGCGCCCCCTTTGGCCTTGATGCGATCCTCCGCTTCTCGCCGGGGCATGGTAGAAAGGGCGCCGGTAATGACGAAAGTCAGGCCTTGCCAGGGCAACTCCGCGGAGCTGGCCTGGCGGTACTCCTGCTCCATCTGTACCTTGGCGTCCCGCAGCCGCTGCATTACCTGGCGGTTGTGGGGCACCTGGAAGTAGGCTGCCACGCTATCCGCAATCTTGGGGCCAATGCCGGGGATTTCGGTCAATTGCTCTGGGGAGGCATTTGCCAGTTCGTCCAGGCTGTTGAACCGCCCTGCCAGCAGGTCTGCTATCTCTGACCCCACGTGAAAAATTCCCAGGGCAAAAATCAGGCGGCATAGAGGCCTTTCCTTGCTGGCCGCAATGCTGGCCATGATTTTGGAGGCCAGTTTGTCGCCCATGCGGTCCAGCTGGAGCAGTTGCTCTTTCTGGATGTAGTAGAGGTCTGCCACATCCTTCACCAGGCCCTGGGCAATGAAAGTTTCGCACCACTTCTCACCCAGGCCGTCCACATCCATGGCCCCCTTGCTGACAAAGTGTTTCAGCAACTCGGCGAACTGGGCAGGACAGGATGTGTTGGGGCAGCGCCGCATGACCTCGTCTTCAGGCTTTACCACTGGAGTGTCGCAGACCGGGCAGCGCTCTGGCACTACAAAGGGCCGCTCCTGGCCGGTGCGCCTGGCCATCACTGGGCCTACAATGTGGGGAATAACCTCCCCAGCCCGCTCAATGGTCACCCAGTCCCCAATGCGCAGTCCCTTGCGCTCAATGTCCTCTTCATTATGCAGGGTGGCCTGTTTCACCGTAGCGCCGCCCACTACCACCGGCTCCAGGATTGCGTAAGGGTTCAGGCTGCCGGTACGGCCCACGTTAATGCCAATGTCCAGCAGCCGGGTAACGGCTTGCTCCGGTGGGTACTTGAAGGCTATGGCCCAACGGGGTTCCCGTCCCGCCACCCCCAGGTCTTCCTGAGCCTGTATTGAATCCACCTTGATGACCACGCCGTCCATCTGGTACGGCAGGGTGTGCCGCAGTTCCTGCCACTTCAGATAATACTCGTGGGCTTGAGAGACAGTACGGCATTGCCAGTTGTTTGGATTTACGCGAAACCCCAGGGACTGGAGCCACTCCAGAGATTCGTAGTGGGATTGAGGCGGCGTATATCCTCGTACTTCCCCCAGGGTGTATATCCAGATTTGCAGGTTTCTGGAGGCAGTAATGCGGGGATCCAACTGCCGCAGGCTGCCGGCGGCGGAGTTCCTGGGGTTCACAAAGGCTGGCTCGCCCCGCTCCAGCCGCTCCTCGTTAAGCTTGCGAAAGCTGGCAATGGGCATATAAATTTCGCCGCGCACTTCCAGGTACGGCGGCGGGTCTCCCTGGAGGGTCAGCGGAACGCTGCGGACCGTGCGCAAGTTCTGGGTAACGTCCTCCCCAACAATGCCGTCGCCCCGGGTTGCGCCCCACGCCAGCACGCCATTTTCATACACCAGGCTTATCGCCAGCCCGTCAATCTTCAGCTCGCACGTCAGGGGCACTTCCTGCGTATTGAGCAATGTGGTCACCCGGCGGTGCCAGGCTTGCAACGCTTCCAGGCTAAAGGCGTTGGCCAGGCTCAACAACGGGATATTGTGCTGGATTTGGGAAAAACCGCTGGCAGGCGCCGCGCCTACCCGCTGCGTGGGGGAATCCGCCGTTACCAGCTCTGGTTGCGCTTCCTCCAGCCGCCGCAATTCCTGCATCAGCCGGTCGTACTCTGCGTCGCTGATGACCGGGTCATCCAGCGCGTAGTACCGGTAATTGTGGTAGTTAATCTCCCGGCGCAGGTCCGCAGCCTGCTGGGCGATTGTAGAGGTCTCTACCATAAGCAGTTTATTGCGGTACTTCCCACAGTGTGGGCTTTTGGTCTTCTAGTATAATACGGATTGCCTGGATAAGTAAGCGAATAAGGTCTCAATTTCGTGTGTTACTGAGCGTGTCAAAAAGGCTAGGTGCTCGTGGTGAGCCTGTCAAACCACGAGCGGAGAATGCGCTCACCCTGAGCGTGTCGAAGGGTGAACGCCTATCGAGCAGGTCACTCTTTAACACCCTATTAAAGGAGTTGTGCCGTTGGTGACGTCGGAAGAAGCTCGCAGCCAGATAGTCAATCTGGTGCGGGAATTTGTGCGCCGGGACGTAGTCCCCGTAGCCAGCCAGTTGGACAAGGAGGACTCGGCGCCCCTGGCGCTTATTGAGCAGATGAAAAGCCTGGGGCTGTTCGGCATCACTGTTCCAGAGGAGTACGGCGGGTTGGGCCTGGACTACACCACCTTTGCCATGATCTTTGAGGAGATTAGCAAGGGGTTTATGAGCTTGAGCGGGGCCATTGGCACCCACCACATAATGACCTACGCCCTGGTGCACTACGGCACCGAAGAGCAGAAGCGGCGGTTCCTGCCAGACCTGGCTGCGGGTAGGAAACGCGGCGGCCTGGCGCTAACCGAACCCGGCGGCGGCAGCGATGTGGCCAACTTGCAGACCACCGCCCGGCGCGACGGCGAGGAGTACGTCATCAACGGGACCAAAATGTTCATCACCAATGGCCGCCATGGTGACAGTTTCTGCCTGCTGGCCCGCACCGACCGGAACGCCACACCCAAGCACCGGGGATTGAGCGCCTTTATTGTGGAAAAGGGCGGCAGCGGCTTCCGCGTGGGGCGGGACCTGGACAAGCTGGGCTACCGGGGCCTGGATACTTGCGAGCTGGTGTTTGAGGATTACCGGGTGCCTGCGGAAAATTTGATTGGGGGTGCGGAAGGGCAGGGATTTGGGCAGGTAATGAGCGGTTTGGAGACAGGGCGGATTAACGTGGCGGCGCGGGCGGTGGGGGTGGCTCAGGCCGCTTTTGAGGCTTCCATCAGGTATGCCCAGCAGCGGCAGACCTTTGGCTCGGCCATTGCCCAACACCAGGCCATTCAGCTCAAGCTGGCAGACATGGCCACCAAAATTCAGGCGGCGCGTCTTCTTACTTATGATGCCGCGGCCAAAAAAGACCGGGGAGAACGGGTTGACCTGGAAGCGGGAATGGCCAAGCTCTTTGCCAGCGAGGTCTGCCAGGAAGTGGCAATGGAGGCCATGCGAATTCACGGCGGCTACGGGTACATCAAGGACTTTCCGGTGGAGCGGTACTACCGGGATGCGCCTTTGATGATTATTGGCGAAGGGACAAATGAAATTTTGCGGCTGGTCATTGCCCGCCAGCTGCTGCGCCGCCCGGAGTACCAGATTTAGCGGGATTCACGCGGGGGCGCACGGCTGTGCGTCCCCCGCGGTTTTTGTCAGAGAGTGTTTAAAAAGTGGCTCCCACATAGCCGCTCATCCTGAGCTTGCCGGACCACGAGCGGGGCACTTTTAGCACAAGCTCTTATGCGCCGTGTCCTTCCGCTGCCGCCGGGTTAAAGGTCACCCGCTTGACCGGGTGCTTGCCTGTGTTGCGCCACTGGTGGGGCGTGTTGGGCGGCACCAGCACAGCATCGCCTTCCGAAACCATGTAGTCTTTGCCGTTGCAGTGCAGGGTGCAGCTTCCTTCGACAATGAAAGCTGTGTGTTCCCAGGCGTGAGTGTGTCCGCCCGTGTCTTCGTGGCTGGCCCGGCCGGGGGCCATCTCGCCATACAGCATAATGTAGGTGGGTGCGCCGTCCTTGCTGCCGACAAGCCTGTTGCCCGTGCGCTGGTTCAGGCTCTGGATGTTGCGGATAACCGGGGGCTTTCCGCTGCCCCTGCGGCCAGTCTCGCGCCCGCCGGTGGTGCGGGAGGCGGCCAGCGGGTTAATTTCAATACGCCGGATGACGCCTTTGCCGCCATTATTTAGCGTGTAGTGGTCCACGTTGCCGGGCACAAAAATGGCGTCGCCCTCTTTCACTGGGAACTCCTTGCCGTCGCACACCAGCGTGCCCGCTCCCCGGATTATCAGCAGTTCATGTTCCCAAGGGTGTATGTGATGGCTGCTGGTTTTGTCCGGGTAAATCTCTGAGTAGGTCATGGTGCAGGTTGGTGGATTGTCTGCAATTCCTATCAATCGTGCCGATGGCCCCTCTGGAGTATAAAGATTCCTGAAGTTTCTGATGATCGGTTCCAAAGCGCCAACCTCCTGAGAATATGCCTGGTGGTCTTATTTACATTTGCGAGTTGCCGGCGGCAGTTCGGAATCAGGAGCGTTTCCCGCCCGCCGCCGCAGTCCGATTATATTGCCGTGGTTGGCGGCCCGAAAAGAGGGACATAACGTTTAACCCAGGCTGGGCTGTATCGCCGCACCGCCATAGTTATATCGCCAGGGAACTGGCGGGTGGCGGCTTAAGCCTGCGCTGCTGGAAACTTACAGCGGCTGCCACCGCTGTTGCCACACCTAAAGTGGCGGCAGTCAATACAATAGTGAACAGCCGGTCAGGCAAGGGATAAGTGCCGTAGAGGTGGTGCTGGCTTGCCAGCGCCGCGCAAATAAGCAACAAAACCAGCGCCATCTTGCTGGTGATGAAATAAGTCTGCACAAGCTGGGCGGTTAGCAGATAAAAGATAATGGCAGCTGGCGCCATCAAACGCTCATTGTTTCCGGCAAACCAGGTGGAGGAAAAAACTAAGATCACGAACAACACCATGTACTTGTTCTGCCGGGCAAATTCCCAGCTATGTCGCCAGAACACCAGGGGCGTCAGGGACAAGGGGACAAAGGAGTTAATTAGCAGCCGCCCCCACGTCTCCGGCAGCAGCATTTTGTGGCTGTAAACTAAAAAGGCATCTAAGATTTTCAGCGCTTCTTCCGAGGCAATTATCCATCGGATGGCGGCAAAACAGACGACGCCTGGAACGATGGCGGCCAGCGCCTTCACGCCGTCGGTGGCAAGCAGGCGCCTCTCCGCCAAGTAAACCAATGCCGTGGGAGCCAAAAGCAAAGTCACCTCCCGGGTCAATGCTCCCAGAGCCAGCAGCGCGCTGAACATCGCCCACTTCCGGTCCAGTATGGACCAGAACATTCCCAGGATGAAGACCATGGCAAGAATATCGTCAATCTGGAAAAAGTCCCATATGGGAAAACCAAAGAGGTACTTGTTGAAAATGAATAATATGGTGGAGTAGCAAGCGGCCAAGGGCGTTATCCCTACCCGGCAGAGGAACAGGAAGAACAATGCCACCAGCAGCACCGAGGCGCCAGCTGAAAGGGCGTAGAAGTTCCAGGGGTCTGGGATGGGCAGCACACCAGCGATAAATGGGCCAAGAATGCGGTAAACAAAGGGCTGGGGAACGGTGGTGTTAAACCCGGGGGCTGCCCTGGCCATCTGGTGGTACGAGTTCAGGTCCCATTCCGGAAATCGTTTACTGGAGTAGTCAATCCTCCCGTAAATGAACAGGGCAACCACCGCTGCGGCCAGGCAAATGCCCAGGTACGGTATTGCTGCGGCGCGTCTGGATGGTTTCATCAGGTATTAGGAACTCTTGGAGAGAGGCGGATTAGACTGGGAGTCACACCCGGAACAAAATGCCCGCCGTCTTAGCGGGTGTGTGAGAATTCCCCGTTCTCCCCCTTGCTGAGAGCCTGTGTGAGAAATGCCGTCTACCCAGCCCGCTCATCCTGAGCTTGTCGAAGGATGAGTAGCTTTTAGCCCGCTCATGGTTCGACAAGCCCCGACCTGGTCGGGATCCCGATACGTC